>JBFLKI010000020.1:0-13819 GCA_040883135.1 Desulfotignum sp.
GCCATGATTCTGATCTCGTTTCTGGATCCGGCAGACCCGCTTCAATGGTACACGCTGGCCGTATCCAGCACGGTTGCCGGCAATCTGTTTCTTTTGGGCAGCATTGCCAATCTCATCGTGGTGGAGCAGCATCCACCTTTGGCATACGGATATCATTTCTGCGACATGCTGCCGTGGGCGTTCCTGTGACCTTGGTTTCGCTGCTGATTTTATGGGGAGGGTCTGCCGTTATATGAGAGGTCGATATGAATAATGTTTTCTCTTCCATGATCACAGTGAACCGTCAATACCATCCCACCGGTCTGTTTGCAGACAAACTGGCGCAGGTCCGGAAAGCCGATCCCAAAGGGTATGCACGCATCAGAAAAACCATTGACCGGCTCCTGAAGGACCCGTCCATGTCAGATGGCAAGATGAAAGGGGTTTACCATGGCCGGCTCAAAAAATATGTGGGCCGACGGGACTACCGACTCATTTATTACTGGTGTGAAAGGTGTCTCAAGGAAAACAAGCGGCTCCATTGTGGCCCCATTCCCAACAACAGCGTGATTTTTTTCGACCTGTATCACAAAAAAGACAAAAAAAAGATGAAAAACCTGATATAGGAGGAACCTATGTTCGGCATCCACAGTTACGGCAGCTTCATCGCAGCGGTTCTGGTGTTTCAGCTGATTCCCGGGGCCGGAACCATCAGTATTTTGAACGCCACGGCCCGGAACGGTATGGGGGGCGGCATGAAAGCGGTGTTCGGTACCCTTTCCGGTGATCTGATCTACATGTGTGCGGCCGTGCTGGGGCTGGCGGCCATCTTGAGTGCCTATCCCGGAGTGCTGGCCGGTGCCCAGTTGATCGGGGCCGGGTATCTGTGCTGGCTGGGCGTCAAACTGCTGACCGCATCCCTTACCCAAACCACGGTGCCGGCAAAGATCGAGCGTGCGGGCTGGCACTATTTCCGGCAGGCTCTGGCGGTCAGCCTGACCAACCCCAAAGTGATCATGTTTTTCATGGCCTTTTTTCCCCTGTTCCTGACACCGGAATCCACGCCGGTCACCCTGTTGATTTTAATGGTTCATGTATCGGTCATCAGTTTCCTGTACCAGACCTGCCTGGTTATTGCAGGCAAAGCGGTGGCCGGAAAGCTGGTTCAGTGGCCCTGGGCCAGGCGGATGGCCATCCGCCTGGCCGGTGTGGCACTGATCGGGTTCGGGGTGAGGCTGGCCACCCGGAACTAGCCGGGGGAGTAAAAGGAACGAAGGGTGTCCACCCCGTCTTTGACGGCTTTGGCGGATGCATCCAGGGCTTTTTTTTCGTCACCGGTCAATGCCAGCTCCAGAATTTTTTCCACCCCGTTTTTACCCAGCAGGACCGGGACGCCCAGAAACATGTCATGGTACCCGTATTCACCCCGCAGGTAGGCAGACACCGGCACAATCCGTTTTTCGTCCTTGAGAATGGCTTCCACCATCTTGGCCACGGACGCACCGGGTGCGTAGAATGCGGACCCTTTTTTGAGCAGGGAGACGATCTCTCCGCCACCTGTGCGGGTACGGCCGATCAGCTTCTCCAGGTCATCGGGCCCGATGAGTTCCGTGACCGGAATGCCGCTCACCCTGGTGTAACGGGGCAGGGGCACCATGGTGTCGCCATGCCCGCCCAGGACCATGGCCATGACGTCCCCTGGCCACACATTGAGTTTTTCCGCGATAAAATACCGGAACCTTGTGGCGTCCAGGACCCCGGCCATGCCCATGACCCGCTTGAGGGCGAATCCGGTTTCCTGGAGTGTGGCCATGGCAATGACATCCAGGGGATTGGACACCACCACCACCACGGCGTTGGGCGCATACCGGGCAATGGCCTGGGCCGCTTTCTTGGCGATGTCGACGTTGATTTTCATCAGGTCCATGCGGTCCATGCCCGGTTTCCGGGGAATCCCGGCGGTGAGCACCACCACATCCGAGTCCGTGATCTCCTGATAATCGTTGGTTCCTGAAATAGTGACATGATAGTTTCTCATGGGGGCGGCATGCAGATAGTCCATGGCCTTGGCCTGGGGAAGCCCCTCCACCACATCCACCATCACGATGTCGGCCAGATTTTTTTCCGCGATGTAATACACGGCGGTGGCGCCCACATTTCCGGCGCCGATAATGGATACTTTAGGCATGGGTGTCCTCCTTCAGGGTCTCCTGGATGATCCGGGCACTGGTTTTCAGGGTCGTGATCTGGTTGTCGTTCAGGCGAGGTGTCAGTATGTCGGATGCACCGGTGCGGTTGATCACGCAGGGCAGAGACAGGGCCGCATCTGTGATGTCAAACTGGCCGCTCAGCATCCGGGAGATCGACAATACCCGGCCGGTGTCATGACAGACGGCTTCAGCCAGATCCGCAGCCACGGCCGACGGCCCGTAATAAGCGCTGGCTCGGCCGGCCAGTTCCACGATCAGATTGCCGGCCTGACGGGTCTGCTCAAATAGTTTCTCAATGGTTTCTCCGGACAGAAAATGCTCGATCGGTACGCCGGACACGCAACAGTAATCCTGAAGAATGATCATGTCATCGCTGTGTCTTCCCACCACCTGGGCCGCCACATTCTCCATGGACACGCCCAGCTCGTCTGCAATGAGAAAACGCAACCGGGTGGCATCCAGGATGCCTCCCAGGCCCATGATCCGGGCGGCGGGCAAACAGGAATGCCGGGCAAACAGGGTGGTGAGCAGATCCACTGGTTCCGAAACGACAATGACCCGGGTGTCCTCACGGGTGATTTGTCCGGCATAATCGATGATGATGTCCTTGTTGGCCTGAAACAAGGCATCCCGGTCCATACCGGGTGTGCGTACTGACCCGGCAGTGATGATGACAATGTCCGCATCCAGGACATCGTCCGGGTTGTCCGTTCCTGAAATGACGGTGCGGTACCCCCGGATGGGGGCGGCTTCCATCATGTCTAAGGCCTTGCCCTGTGCCAACCCTTCCTGAATGTCGAAAAGCGTAACATGGTCCACCCCTTTTTCCGCCAGGAAAAATGCGGTATTGGCCCCGACGTTGCCGCTGCCGATGATTCCGATCATGCGAGCCTCCTTGTCAATGTTGTGGTTGATGTGTGTAACGTAAGCTGATATCCTGGTATTTGTCAATTCCAATGTTGTTTCTGGCATAACCCATGCATGGCTGCAAGTATGAACTATGCAAGATACAGACCTGCATCGATGCGGCAGGGAAACGGGATGAAAAACAAACATGAAGCAAAGGAGTGCCCATGAAACGTGTATTGATTACCGGCGCCTCGGGCTTTGTCGGCAAACACCTGGTCCGTCATTTTCTGGATCTTCACTGGCATGTGACCGGGCTGGGTACTTCCAGTGCACATCCGGACATTCAGGAATCAGCGGATTTCGAGTGGGTATCCGCCGACACCACCCTGCCGGGATCCTGGCAGGACCATGTGACGGATGCGGATGTGATCATCAACCTGGCCGGTCGGAATATTTTCAAGCGATGGTCAAAAACTTACAAACAGGCCATTTATGATTCCCGAATTCAGACCACCCGCCATCTGGTGGATGCCATGGTAAATGATAAACCGATCCATTTTTTGAGTACCTCTGCGGCGGGCATCTATGGCGATGCCGGGGAACGGGAACTCACCGAAGAAGCGGCACCGGGCACCGATTTTCTGGCCGACGTGTGCAAAGACTGGGAACGTGCCGCACTTACCGCCGAAAAAAAGGCCGGGGCCCTGGTGCGGATCATGCGGTTCGGTGTGGTTCTGGGCGACGGCGGTGCTTTGTCCGTGATGTCTCCGGCATTCAAATGGTTTGCCGGCGGACCGCTGGGCAGCGGATCTCAGTGGTTTCCATGGATTCATATCCAGGATCTGGTCAAGGCCATGGATTTTCTGATTCATACCCCGGAATCCCGGGGTGTTTACAACATGGTGGGTCCTGAACCGGTGAGACAGCGGGAGTTTGCCAAAGCCCTGGGACAGGCCCTGCACCGTCCCGCGGTGATGCCTGCGCCCGGTTTTGTGGTGAAACTGGTCATGGGAGAGCTGGGTGCTTCACTGCTCAACAGTCAGAAAGCCGTACCTAAAGCATTGGTTGATGCCGGCTTTGTGTTTGACTATCCCGATGTTCATGCGGCTTTTGCAGAAATTTTCGGAAATTCCTCTGGAGCGTGAAAATATATGCCGGGGTTAAAAGTATTTGCCTTGACCTTGAAATTTGATATAAGAACCCAAAGTAGTGATCTTCAGATATATAACCAGGATAGACCAAACCAATCAGGAGGGAAATACCCATGAATTTCGGATCCATTGATGAGATATTGAAATTTGCCATTGACAAAGAAAACGAGGCGGTCGAATTTTACCAGTCCCAGGCGGCGAAAGCCACCAAAGCCTCTCTCAGGGAGATTTTTGAAAGCTTTGCCAGAGAAGAGAAGAAACATGCGGCCCTGCTGTCCGATATCGCCGGAAACAAGGAAAAAATCGATTCCTATGAGTTCAAAAAAATTCCGGATCTGAAGATCAGTGATTACATGGTGGAAAAAGACTATGAAGAAGGCATGCCCATGCCCGAGATTCTCAAAGTCGCCATGAAACGGGAGGAAAAAGCGGTCAAGCTGTATCAGACCCTGGCGGATCAGACCGACAATGCCGATGCCAAAAAAGTGTTTCTGATGCTGGTTCAGGAGGAGTCCAAGCACAAGCTGGGGCTGGAGTCCATGTATGACGATTACCTGGCGGAACAGGACAATTAGATCGCATGACGCAGTTTCCATGGATTTGACCTGTCTTTTCAGACCCGCTTCCATGGCGGTGATCGGGGTGTCCACCACCCAGGACCACCATCCCGCCAATGTGATTTACAACAAAAATCACCTGCGGTATCCGGTGAAAACCTTTGCCGTGAATCCCAAAGGCGGGCAACTTAACCGGGAGCGGGTGTACACGACCGTGGCCGAGATCGAATCCCCTGTGGATCTGGCCGTGATCGCGGTGCGCGCCCGGTTTGTGCCGGACGTGGTGGCCCAGTGTATTGAAAAAGGCATCAAAGGCGCGGTGATCATTTCCGGCGGGTTTTCTGAAACTGGCAGCAGCGATCTTCAGCAGCAGGTGACGGATTTGGCGGCCCGGGCGGATTTTCCCTTTATGGGGCCCAACTGTCTGGGCATTTATTCGCCTGAAGCCGTGGACACGTTTTTTCTGCCGGGGGAGCGCATTGTTCACCCCAAAAAGGGAAATATCGGATTTGTGTCCCAGAGCGGCGGGGTCCTGGTGGATCAGATGGTGAAATTCGCCGGCCAGGGCATCGGCGTATCCGCCGGCGTGAGTATCGGCAACAAGGCGTGCATCCGGGAGACCCATCTCATCGACTGGTTTGAGCAGGACATGGGCACCCGGGTCATTGCGTTTTATATTGAGGGGTTTGAATGCCGGGAAGGCCGGGAATTCATCAAACGCGCCCAGATCTGCACCAAACCCATTGTGGTGCTCAAGGCAGGCAAGACGGCCCGGGGCATTGCCGCGGCGGCCAGTCATACCGCGTCCGTGGCAGGGGATTACCGGGTGTTTTCCGACATCATGGCCCAGCATTGTGTGGCGGAAGCCGATAGCGAATATGAACTCACCTCGTTCTGCGAAGCATTGAGCTGTTACCCCAAAGGCAGTTCCGGCCGTATCGGCATCGTCTCTGTGTCGGGCGGTCACGGGGTGGTGGCGACGGATGCCTGTGGCCATCATGGGTTGGATATTCCTGAGATTACCAAAAAAACAGCGGATGCCATTCAATCACAGCTGTCACCGGAAATCCAGGCGATTGCATCACTGAAAAACCCTCTGGATTTGACCGGGTCCTGCGTGGATGAAGATATTCTGACCGCGGTACGACATCTGTCCCGGGATCCCGGCGTGGACTGCATCCTGGCCCTTCTGTTGCCGTATTCTCCGGGGATTTCCGCGGATATCGGGGCCAAATTGAGCCTGGTGGCAAGGAACGAGGGCAAACCGCTCATCGCTTATGTACCCAATGAGGACAAGTACAAGATCATTATTGAAGGATTCGAGCTGAACCGGATTCCGGTGGCCTCGTCCGTGGAAGGGGCCGTGCTCATGGCCAAGGCGTTGAAGAGGTGCCACCCATGCTGACCCCGCGCATCACACAGATCATTGAATCGGCCCGACCGGCCGGCTGGGTTCTGGAACCCATGGCCAAAGAAATTCTCACCGAACGGAATCTGACCGTTCCCAAAAGCGTGTTGACCGATTCCGTGGACACGGCCGCCCGGTTTCTGGCCGGATGCAACGGTCCGGTGGTGCTCAAGGCCGTATCTCCTCAGATTCTGCATAAGACCGAACACCGGGCCGTGGTCACCGGTGTCCGGGATGCGCACACAGTATCTTCGCAGATGCCCCGTCTGTTATCCCTCAAAGGGTGTGAGCAGGTGCTGGTGGAAGAGATGGTGTCCGGCATCGAGGTGCTGGTGGGCGCGAAAAATGATCTTCAGTTCGGGCCGGTGGTGGTGCTGGGCCTGGGCGGCACCAGCGTGGAAATCTACAATGATACCGCCATCCGCCTGGCGCCGGTGATTCCGACGGATGTGACATCCATGGTCAATTCCCTGAAAGCCGTCGCCATGCTGAAGGGGTACCGGGGTAACCCCGGAGTGAACATGGCCGCACTCACCCGGATGCTGGTGGATTTTTCCCATCTGGTCATGGACCTGGAACCATTTTTTGAATCCATCGACCTCAACCCGGTGATCTGCGATGCCCAGCGGTGCGTGGCAGCCGATGCCCGGATCATACTGATGCCTGAAAAAGCCCCAGCATTATGACCTTGCCTTCTGACACACCAAACACCCGGCTGCGGCTGGTCTCCTGGAATGTCAACGGACTTCGGGCCGTGATGAAAAAAGGGTTTTTCAAGTCAGTGACACAACTGAATCCGGACATTCTGCTGCTTCAGGAAACCAAACTTCAAAAAGAGCAACGCACGCCGGAAATGATCGATTTTCAGCCCTATGACTCCTATTGGGCCTATGCCACGGTGAAAAAGGGCTACAGCGGGGTGGCGGCCTATTCAAAAGTGATTCCGGACCAAGTGATCACCACCTTCGACCGGCCGGAATATGATGGGGAAGGCCGGGTGATCCAGATGGATTTCGAGCACTTTACGTTGTTCAATGTCTATTTTCCCAACGGCCAGATGAGTGACGAACGTCTCGAGTACAAGCTGGATTTCTATGACTGGTTTCTGGGGTATGCCCGGCGCCTTCGGGATGCGGGAAAGAGTTTGATCGTCACCGGCGATTTCAATACGGCCCACCATGAGATCGATCTGAAAAATCCCGGTCCCAACTCAGACCGCTCCGGGTTTCTGCGTATTGAAAGGGATGTGCTGGACCGGATGATCGATGAGGGGTATGTGGATACGTTCCGCCATCTTTATCCGGAAGAGGTGAAATATTCGTGGTGGTCCTACCGGTTCAATGCCAGAAAAAACAATGCCGGATGGCGCATCGACTATTTTTTCGTCACCCGGGACCTGCTGGACAAAGGCGTGGTCGCGGATGCATTCATCGACAATGATATTTTCGGATCCGACCACTGCCCGGTGGGACTGACCCTCACCGTTTGAGGCCGACCAACGGCCCGGGTGGGGACCGTCAGTGCCGGGCATCGACAGTCAGGCGGTCATGAACCGGCAGATCTGCCGGCCGAATTCGGAACAGGAGATTTCGGTGGACCCGGGAATCTGCCGGGCTAGGTCATAGGTCACCTGTCCGGCGGCAATGGCCTTTTGCAGGGACGTGCGAACCAGGACGGCCGCTTCCGGCCATTTCATATGGTCCAGCATCATGGCCCCGGAAAGAATCAATGATCCCGGATTGACCTTGTCTTTGCCCGCATATTTGGGGGCCGTGCCGTGGGTGGCTTCAAACACGGCGCATTTGGTGCCGATATTCGCCCCCGGCGCCAGACCCAGCCCGCCCACCATGGCGGCCAGAAGATCGGAGATATAATCCCCGTTCAGGTTGGGGGCCGCAATCACGTCATAGTCTTCGGGCCGCAGCAGCACCTGCTGAAACATGTTGTCCGCAATCCGGTCCTTGAGCACGATTCTGCCTTTTGGGGCCTTTCCGTCGAATTCTTTCCACAACCGGTCTTCCAGGATCACATGGTCGGCAAATTCCGTTGTCGCCACTTCGATCCCCCAGTTGAGAAAAGCCCCTTCCGTGAATTTCATGATGTTGCCCTTGTGCATGAGCGTGACGCTGGTCCGCTGGTTGTCCAGGGCATAGTGTATGGCTTTGCGGACCAGCCGCTGCGTGTTGGCCCGGCTGATGGGCTTGATGCCGATGCCGGTGGCATCCGGATCCAGGGATTTGCCGGTTCTGCTCTGAACCAGGTCGATGATTTCTCTGGCTTCGCCGCTGCCGGCCTGCCATTCAATCCCCGCATAGAGATCTTCGGTGTTTTCCCTGAAAATCACCATGTCAATAGCATCCGGCCGGCTGCACGGGGAAGGCACGCCCGGAATATATCTGGCCGGACGGATGCAGGCGAACAGATCCAGTTCCTGGCGGATGGCCACGTTGAGGGACCGCATCCCTTTGCCCACCGGGGTGGTCATGGGTCCTTTGATGGCCACGCGCAGGGACCGGATTCGATCCAGGGTGGACCGGGGAAGCCATTCACCGGTTTCATTGAACGATGCTTCTCCCGCCGGCAGCTCCTGAAAGGCGATGCCCCGTTTGCCGTTATATGCCGTGTCCACCGCGGTTTCCAGGACCGGGCGGGTGGCATGCCAGATATCCGGCCCGGTGCCGTCTCCGGGAATACAGCCGATGACGGGGTGATCCGGCACTTGAAGCGTACCGTCCGGGTGCAAAATGATGGGATCAGTCATGGGGAACATCCTTATGTGATGGGGTTGAAACCGATATCAGTCCTTGAACACCAGCTTGCCGCCGATATAGCCGGCCACTCCGGCCGATGCCAGCATGATCAGGTTGAGCAGAATAAATACCCAGGACAGGGACGTCGACAGCACGGCTGGATCGATCAGATACCATACCAGCGTGATCAGGCAGGCGGCGCTGGTCAGTGTGGCGGCCAGGATCTTGATCCTGAAAAGCAGGGTGTCTGCCTGGTTGTATTTTTTCTGCCATTCCAGTATTCCGGTGTAGACAACCGGAGGCAGGGCCAGTACCACAAATGCCAAATTGATGGCCGCGGCTTTGGCCGGCAGGGTGGCATCAAACACCCAGGCCAGAATGAACAGGATTGCGGCCAGCGGCAGAACCCCGTTTGGCGTGTGCACCAGAATGGGATGGGCATGATGCGTTATCATCAGTTGCGTCATCTTCTGATACACAGTTTCGGGTGCAGGGGGTTCGATTGTTTCAGGTTCAGATGTGCCAGGCGCAGTCGCTTTGGATTCGGATCCCTCTTTTTCAGCTTCATCCGCAATTTCGATTTCAACGAATTTGGTTTTGTCTGCCCCGCACACCGGGCATTTCTCCGGTGGGGATTCTCCTCTGTGGACATAGTTGCAGATGGTACATTTCCAGGCTTTCATCAGGCTTCCTTTTTCAATATGTATGAGGTGAGCGTTTGCTGCTGTTTTATTTTTTCTGACGTTCTTCAAGGGTCACGAACCGGCACTCATCCGGACCGCAGTAGTCTCCCACATAGGCGGCGCCAGGGCGGTACAGGGTGGGTTTGGGAGCAGCGCCTGCGAATCGTTCCTCAATGACATGGGCACACCAGCCGCTGACACGGGACAGAGCGAAAACCGGCGTGAACAGGTCCATGGGAATGCCCATTGCGTAAAACAGGGAGGCGGAATAAAAATCCACATTACAGAAGATGTCCCGGTTCTTGCGCTTCTTGAACGTTTCCTTGCTTTTGGTCTCCAGTTCCCTGGACAAATCATACCACCGGGTGTCACCAATGATTTCCCCCATGCGTTGACTCATGGGCGCCAGGATCAATGCCCTGGGATCATCGGTCTGGTAAACGGCATGACCCAGCCCCATGATCAGGCCCCCGGCATCCAGGGTTTTGTCGATATAGGCATCGATGTGTTCAGCCGATCCGATCTCCATGAGCATTTTCATGACCCGTACATTGGCACCGCCATGCAGCGAACCGGACAGGCTGCCGATGGCAGCGCTGATGGCCGCATAGATATGGGCTTTGGTGGACGCCACCTGACGGGCGGTAAAAGTGGACGCATTGAATGAATGTTCGGCATGCAGCACCAGGCCGGCATCAAAAAACGCTGCCACTTCCGGATCCGGGGAATCCCCTGTGAGCATGTACAGAAAATTGGCGGCATGACCCAGGGAAGTGTCCGGTTCCACAGGGGATCTGCCGTTGCGGATCCGGTCCCAGGCCGCAATCAGGGTGGACAGCCCGGCGATCAGATGTTCCGCACTGTTCACAAAATCCGCCTGGTTTTCTGTGCCGGCGTTTTCATCGGCCTGGACCAGCAGCGGCGCGGCGGCCTGAAGCACATCCATGGGGTCCATGGACCGGGGAAGGTGTTTGAGCAGGGTGACAATGGAATCCGGGATGCGGCGTTTGTGCTTGAGCCGGTCGTCAAAATCGTCCAGGGCCTGGCTGTCCGGGAGCCGTTCATGCAGCAGCAGGTAACACACCTCTTCAAACGTGGTGTTTTCCGCCAGATCTTCGATGCGGTACCCTCGGTAGATCAGCTTGCCTTTTTTGCCCTGTACATCGCAGATTTTCGAACTGGCGACATCCACGCCCCTGAGGCCGGTGTTCAATACCGGGGTGCATTCGTCATTCATGGAGTTCTCCTTGAAAAAAGGTTAAAATATTTTTTCAGGGGGCCGTCTTTCCGGGACATATTCCACCCGGGCCTGGTTTTTGTGGACGGCTTCAGATACATAGAGCCCGCAGTAACAGGCCCCGAACTCTTCCAGATCCGGTTCCCGGTAGACACAGGGACAGATGATATCTTTGTCTTTTTCCCGGTCTGAGCAGGCCAGCCGGCAGGGGCAGGCCATGTAACCGTACCGGTCCTTGTTCAAAAGCAGAGATTCCAGCAGTTCAAAGACCAGATCCTTGTCCTTGTTAAAGTAAATACCCTTGGCTTCCTGTGATTTCTTCAATGCCTGATAAAGTTGTTCCACATTCATTGTGTCATCCCCAATGCCGCTTTGATTTCTTTTTCCTTGTATCCGACAATCACGGTGTCGTTGATCTTGATGGTGGGGAAGGAACACCTGGGATTCAAGGCCTTGATATCTTCAAGAACCGCTTTTCTTTCCTCGCCTTCCAGGTCGTCCACCTCCACATAGTTATATTCCACATTGCAGTCGTTCAACAGTTTTTTGGTTGACTTGCAATGACTGCACGTGCTCAATGCATAGAGTATGGGTTTTTCCGTGTTCATTGACAGCTCCTTGTTTAGAGTAAAGATACATGTTCGGGTATCAAGGTACAATTTTGCATTTTTTGTGCCGGTTTGGCAAGCGGCAATTTTACCAGAGAGGGTGACATGATCATATGGCCTGGTTTTTGCTGATAAATTTTACTTTTAAAAGCAGTGTCGTAATGGTACAAACAACCCAGGCGTCTCAGGATCAATTCCCGGTTTGTGTTTGCGCCGGCAGCGGGCCCAGATCCGGGAAGGGAAACAGACTGGGATCGAAAAGAGACACAATCGTCTCAAAATGACATGTACCAGAGATACAGGTTGATCACAGATCGGCCCTGGCCATGACGCCTGTGTCGGAACAGAGTGCCACGGGCGTGATTTTTGCAAAGAATCTAAAAGCGTATCACCAGCGGTTGACCGTGCGGCAATATGAGCTGCTGGAATCGTTTATATTTGGCGGGGACAGGATTTGCCGCCTGATTTCCCGGTCCTGATAATCACTGGCAACAGATAAGGAGGCCATATGGCAACAGTCTTGATTGTTTATGCAACGCGGTCTGAAGAGACCCGGGCCATTGCCGACATTATTGGTGAAGGCATCCGGATCTCCGGACACAATGCACAGATCAAACGGGTGAACGAGATCAAAAGTGAAGAAGATTTAAAGGGGTATGATGCCTACATTTTCGGATCACCCACCTACCATGGTGAAATGATCACCCCCATGAAACAGCTGCTGTTTCTGGCGGAAAGGGCCGAATTGGCCGGAAAGCCGGGCGGATCCTTCGGGGCCTACGGTTGGAGCGGTGAGGCGGCCGGCCGTATTTTTGATACGATGGCGCATATTTTCAAAATGAACATGGTGTCCGGCGGTCCGCTGATGCTCAAAGCCGCATGGGTGGGCGGAGGTATCAAAGCGGCCCAGGAATACGGGAAAAACATCGCTGCCATGATTCCGGAAACCCAGTAATTCTCAGGAGGGGGCCATGAACACCGAACACACGATCATTGTCTCCTGCCCGGCCTGCAAGACCCGAAACCGGGTGCCGGCGGCAAGAATGAACGACCATCCCCGGTGCGGGAAATGCGGGGCATCGCTCTCGCCGGGAGGGGTGGATCATCCTGTGACCGTATCGGATGCCACTTTTCACAAAGAGGTGATGCTATCGCCCCTGCCGGTGCTCGTGGACTGCTGGGCTCCCTGGTGCGGCCCATGCCGGGCCGTGGGGCCGGTCATGGATACACTGGCAAAAAAATATCAGGGCCGGTTGAAGGTGGCGAAATTGAATCTGGATGACAATCCGGCCACAGGTGCCCGGTTTTCTATTTCATCGGTGCCCACCCTCTTGCTGGTGAAAAATGGAAATGTTGTGAACACGCTGGTGGGTGCGTTGCCTCAGGCCCAGATCGAAGCGGCCGTCAACCAGATTCTGTGAGCCTGCCTTCAGGGGTGGAATCTCATGATCCATAGATATGGCATGAAGATTGCTTATTTTTCAAGGATTTACCAGGGTACAGACGAACAAAACGGGATTTTAACTGGAAAAACCCCATGACATGTCTTAGTATTGTAAGATACGATTAATGGGACGGATCTTTTATTCGGATCCGTCTTCAACTGACATCCAACCTTCATAACAGTTAAAGGAGTTGAAACATGGCAGAAAAAATGGGTATTTACAAATGTGAGAAATGCGGCAACATCGTACAGGTGCTTCACGGAGAAAAACCGCCGGTTACCTGTTGCGGCAAACCCATGGAACGGCTGGTGGAAAACACGGTGGATGCGGCCGTGGAAAAACATGTCCCAGTGGTGGAAAAAATCGAGGGTGGCTACAAGGTCAAGGTCGGCAGCACGGCCCATCCCATGACCACTGAGCATTACATCCAGTGGATCGAGTTGACCAGCGAAGAGGACAGCTTTGTTCAGCGCAAAATGCTGACCCCTGACAGTGCGCCGGAAGCGGTGTTCAAAACCGATGCCGACAAAGTGGTGGCCAGGGAATACTGCAACCTGCACGGGCTGTGGAAAGCCTGATGCCGCGTTGAAAATCCTTTAAAAAAACCCCGGATGAATCTGATCATCCGGGGTTTTTTATGGGGTGTAAATGGCGGGTTACGCGGTCAATTTTACCTTTAATTTTTTTGCCAGAGTGGCACCCAATTCGAAACAGCGATTCAGATCATTCTCATCCGGCACATAAAGGACCTTGACACCGGGGTCCACTGTCTCCCATTTCATTTCTTCAAACTCTTTGTTCAGAATTTTGACCGCCTCGCCGCTCCATCCGTAGGACCCGAACGCCGCCGCCAGTTTGTTCTGGGGACGCAGGCCCTTGATATAGGTCATCACATCGGCGATCACCGGAAAAATGCCGTTGTTCAGGGTCGGGGACCCCACA
>JBFLKI010000004.1:0-3103 GCA_040883135.1 Desulfotignum sp.
AGCTCATACGTGGAGCGGATGTGAAATTTCATGAGGTTGCCGGCTTTTTCGTCATTGCGGTTTTCCAG
The DNA here is from genome assembly GCA_040883135.1 of Desulfotignum sp. Taxonomy (GTDB): domain Bacteria; phylum Desulfobacterota; class Desulfobacteria; order Desulfobacterales; family Desulfobacteraceae; genus Desulfotignum. The sequence continues at coordinate 69 of JBFLKI010000004.1, forward strand.
GGCCGCCACCACCCGGGCGTGCTGTTCCGGGGTTTTCAGTTCGCTGTAGTCGATGTGCTCCTGGTAATACCGGTCATAAAAAAACACATACACATTGGACCGCCAGAAGATGTGGCGGCAGTAATGCTCCAGATAGCGGTTGCCGCTGAACCGTGCAATGCCTAAGTGAAACGCCTTGTTGATCTCCAGTACGTCCATCTTTGACAGGGTTCTGTCCGGATTTTGTTCCTTTTCTACCAGGGTGCGTAAAAACGCGATATCCCGGTCTGCGGCAAACCGGGCCGCAGAGGCTGCGGCCAGCCCCTCGATGGTTTCCCTTAAATGAAATATCTGCCGGGCGTCTTCCGCGCTGACATCCGGGATGTAGCAGCCTTTTTTCTTTTTTTTTTCCAGAAACCCTTCGGCCACCAGCTGCCCCAAAGCGTGGCGAACCGGTGTCCGGCTCAGTACCAGGTCCCGGGCCAGTTCGGTTTCCAGCAGAAAATCACCGGGTTTGAACCGGTTGCCCAGGATCAGTTCCAGGATGGCGGTGTAGGCAAACTCCTCGAAATTTTTATCGCCCATTCGGATGGGTTCCTGTCGGTCGGGGTCAGTGTTAATGTATACATATGTTTTCAGGCCGGACCGTTCTCACCTTTGCGCTGGTCAATGGGCACATAATCGTTGACCGTGTTGCCGGTGTAAATCTGCCGGGGCCGGGAAATTTTCATCTCCGGGTCCGACAGGTCCTCTTTCCACTGGGCGATCCATCCGGGCAGCCGGCCGATGGCGAACATCACGGTGAACATGTTGGTGGGAATGCCCAAAGCCCGCAGCACGATGCCGGCATAGAAATCCACATTGGGGTAGAGGTGCTTTTCCTTGAAATAACTGTCTTCCAGTGCCGTTTCTTCCAGGCGGAGGGCGATATCCAGCAGAGGGTCCTCCCGTTTGACCTTGGCCAGAACCATGTCGCACATTTTTTTCATGATCTTGCCACGGGGATCATAGGTTTTGTAGACCCGGTGGCCGAATCCCATGAGCCGGAACGGATCTTCCCGGTCCCGGGCCCTGGCGATACACTGCTCGATGGTCATGCCGTCTTTGCGGATCTGTTCGAGCATGTTGATCACGGCCTGGTTGGCCCCGCCGTGCAAGGGGCCCCACAGCGCGCTGATGCCCGCAGAGATGGCGGCATAGATATTGACCCGGCCGGAGCCCACCACCCGGACGGCTGTGGTGGAACAGTTCTGTTCATGGTCGGCATGGAGAATCCAGAACACGTTCAGTGCCCGCACAAGATCATCATCGATGTGGTAGGGTACCACGTCACTGTCAAACATCATGTTCAGAAAATTGGCGCAGTAGCACAGCCTTGGCTGGGGATAGGTCACCCGCTGGCCGATGGAGAATTTGTATGACATGGCCGCCATGGTGCGGATTTTGGAGATCAGCCGCAAAAACGTGTTGTTCATCTCCTCGTCCAGGTCCATCAGTTCCGGGTAAAAGGAGCGCATGGCATTGACCATGGCTGCCAGGATGCCCATGGGATGGGCCTGGGGCGGGTAGTTCTGGTAAAAGGCCTTCATGTTTTCATGGACCATGGAAAAGTCGTTGAGCAGGACCGATGTCCGGGTCAGCTCTTCTCTGGTGGGCAGCCGGCCCACGATGAGCAGGTATGCGGTTTCAACGAACGTGGATTTTTCCGCCAGCTGTTCGATGGGGATGCCCCGGTATCTGAGGATCCCTTTTTCCCCGTCCATATAGGTGATGGCGCTTTTACAGGCCCCGGTGTTGCCGTATCCGGGATCAAAAGTGATACACCCGGTTTCTTTTCGAAGCTGCCGGATATCGATGGCTTTCTCCCCTTCCGATCCGGTGATCACCGGCAGCTGAATCTCTTTTCCGTCTATAATCAGTTTTGCGTATTCCGTCATTGTGTCGCCTTTTTTTGTGATCAGCTTCGGGTTTCGCCGGGAACCGTGTAGGTCGTACATGAGCCGCTGGAACAGTTGCGTTCCTGGGAGGTGACCCCTTTGGCCGCTTTCTGGCCTGTTGACCCGCCCATGGCAAAATTGGCGGTGGACACCACCCGCTCAAACTCGGCGGACTGACATTTTGGGCAGACAACGGTCTCATCCTTCTGAGATCCCATGACGATGACTTCAAAAAAATGGTCACACTTTGAACACTTGAATTCAAATATAGGCATGATAACTCCTTGGGTGCAATTGGGTTTAAAATTTACAATAGATTGCTAATATAATCAGATTCGGCCGGTCCTGTCAAGATGGATTGTCCGCCGGACCGGTCAGCAGTTCCCGGGCATGGGTCCGGGTGGCAGGGGTGATGGCGGCGCCGCCCAGCATCCGGGCGATCTCATCGACGCGGTCTTCCAGGGTGGTCAGGGGCACGATGTCCGTGCAGGTGCGGCCGTTGATTACCTGTTTGGCGATGCGGAACTGATGGCGGCCGTAGCGGGCGATTTGGGCCAGGTGGGTAATGCAGATCACCTGGTGATGATCCGCCAGGGCCGCCAGTTTCTGGCCGACCTTGTCGGAAGTGGCCCCGCCGATGCCGGCATCCACTTCATCAAAAATCAGGGTTTCAAAGGACCGGGTCCTGGACAGGACCGCTTTCAGGGCCAAAACGATGCGGGACAGCTCTCCGCCGGAGGCGATTTTGGCCAGGGGTTTCGGGGTCTCTCCAGGGTTGGGGCTGAGCAGGAACCGGACCCGGTCGGCACCTGAGGCCGTCAGCCTGTGCCCGGACCGGGTGCAGATATCCCTGGATGGATCGCCCGGTTCCTGAAAGACCTCCACCTGGAACCGGGCCTTGTCCATTTCCAGGGCCGACAGTTCGTCTGCGGCCAGAACTGCCAGGCGGTCGGCGGCGTTTTGCCGGTGTTCGGACAACATGGCGGCTTTTTCCCGGAGCTGGTGTTCCAGCGCTTTTTTTTCTTTGATCCGTTCCTGAATCTGCCGGTCCATGTCAAGCGTCTGGTCCAGGTGCTGTTCCAGTTCCCTGAACCGGGCGAACAGGGTGTCCAGGCTGCC
>JBFLKI010000209.1:0-3797 GCA_040883135.1 Desulfotignum sp.
AGGACCGCCACCCGGGAGCTGATATGATGCACCACCGACAGGTCATGGGTGATGAACAGATAGGTCAGGTCATGTTTTTCCCGAAGGTCCATGAGCAGGTTCAGAATCTGGGCCTGGATGGACACATCCAGGGCCGACACCGGTTCGTCGGCCACAATGAACTGCGGATCCAGAACCAATGCCCTGGCAATGGAGATGCGCTGACGCTGCCCCCCTGAAAATTCATGAGGATACCGGGCGATCCAGGCCGGATCCACCCCCACCTGCTCCATGACAAAGGCCACCTTGTCCTCGGCTTCCCCAGCCGTCATTTTGGGATTGTGAAACCGCAACGGTTCTTCCAGGGTCTGGCGCACGGTTTTTCTGGGATTCAAGGACGCATAGGGATCCTGAAAAATCATCTGCATTTTTCTGCGAAAAGGCAGCCACTGCTCATGGGAGAGATTGTCAATCCGCTGACCGTCATACAGCACTTTTCCGGCTGTGGGCCGGTAAAGACCCAAAATGACCCGTGCCAGAGTGGATTTGCCGCACCCGCTTTCCCCCACCACGCTCAGGGTCTCCTGTTTATTGACAAACAATGACACATTGTTCACGGCCTTGACCGTGGTCTTTTCCAGATGAGGGCCGCCTTTGAACGTCAATTGATCCAGAAAGCCGCCGGAAATATCAAAATGTTTGACCACGTTTTCCACAGTCAGCAAAGGGGTCGGGTTCTTTGTCATGGGTGTTCCTTGTGTCTTATTTCATATGGCAGGCGGCCAGAACGCCGGTGCGTTTTTCTTCCAGTGCCGGGGTCTTTTGGGTACATATATCCGCTTTCAATTCGCATCTCGGGTGAAAGGGACATCCCGGCGGAATATTGGTTAACGTGGGCATCATGCCCGGAATCTGCTTGAGTTCCTTTCCCGGTTCAATGGAACCTGGGATGGATCCGATCAGGCCGATGGTATACGGGTGCACCGGGTGATGCACCACCGTGTCGGTGAGACCGTATTCAATGATTCGGCCGGCGTACATCACCGCGATTTTTTCGGTCACCTGGGATACCACCCCCAGATCGTGGGTGATGAGCATCAGGCCCATTTTTTCATTTTTACACAGTTCCTGGAGCAGGTCCATGATCTCGGCCTGGATGGTCACATCCAGGGCTGTGGTGGGTTCGTCCGCAATAATGATGGCCGGATCCGCCAGAAGAGCGATGGCGATGATGATCCGCTGGCGCATGCCCCCGGACAGTTCATGGGGGTATTGGGACAACCGTTTTTCCGGAGACGGAATATACACTTTTCTCAGCTTGTCCAGAGCAATGGCCCGGGCTTCAGATGTGGAGATGTTCCGGTGAGCCTTCAGGGTTTCGACCATCTGAAACCCGATGGTATACACCGGATTCAAGGTCATCATGGGATCCTGAAAAATCATGGCGATGCGGTTCCCTCTGATTTTCCGCATCTTCTCAAAAGAATAAGCGGAAATCTCCTTTCCTTCAAAAAAGATACTGCCCCGTGAAATGAAGCCGGGCTTGGAGATCAGGTTGATGATGGCAAACCCGGTCACAGATTTGCCGGCCCCGCTTTCTCCCACCAGGCCCAGACGTTCTCCCGGATCCAGGGTGAAGCTGACCCCGTCGATGGCCGTGATATCCCCGGTGCGCAGGGCAAATTTCACCTCCAGGTCCCGGACTTCCAACAGATGTGACATCGTATATCCTGTTATCCTTTATAGAGTTTCGGGTTCAGCACATCCCGGAGCCAGTCCCCCAGAAGGTTGATCACCAGGACAAAAAGCACCAGCCACAGGCCCGGCAATACCGTGATCCACCAGGAACCGGAAAAGAAAAACTCCTGCCCGGACCGGATCAGAGACCCTAAAGAAGGCTTGGTCACGGGCATGCCCAGCCCCAGAAATGACAGGGCTGCCTCGCTCATGACCGCATTGGCCACCTGAATGGTGGAGATCACCATCACCGAGGTCAGGGCATTGGGCAGAATGTGCCGAAACATGATGATTCGCTGGGGCAGACCGATAACCCGGGCCGCTTCCACGTATTCCTTGTTTTTTTCTCCCATGACCGATGCCCGGATGGTTCTGGCGAACATGGGCCAGTTGGACAGGCCGATAATGATGGTGAGCAGCGGAATGGCCATGCGCTCGAAACTGCCCAGTCCGAACACCACCTGGAAAATGGCGCTCATGAAAATAGCCACCATGAGGTATGGAAAGGAAAACTGGATATCTGCCAGGCGCATGAGAACGGCATCGGTTTTACCTCCCAGATATCCTGCCATCAGCCCCAGGACAATGCCGATGGCCGCCTGGATGGCCACAGCCCCAAGTCCGATGATAATCGATGTGCGCAGCCCGTAGAACATGGTTGACAGCATATCCCGGCCCTGGTTGTCCGTGCCCAGGGGAAATTCCTTTGACCCCCCGTCCATCCACATGGGGGGAATTTCAGAATTCATAATATCGATGTTGGCGGAATCATAGGGGTTCATGGGAGATATCCAGGGAGCGGCAAAAGCGATCACCAAAAAAATCACCAGGACAACAAAGCTTGCCATGGCCACCATGTCCCGCCTGAAACTGTACAAAAAATACGATTCTCTAAACTGCTGTAATTTTGTCTTCATTTGGTTCCTGCTATCCTGACCGTGGGATTGATAAAACCATAGAGAATATCCACCACCGTATTGACCACCACAAACAACGCCGCCACCACCACCAGATAGGCAATGAGCAAAGACAGATCCGCCCGGTTCACCGCTTCCAGAAACATGAATCCCATGCCCGGCCACTGGAACACCAGTTCCGTGAGCAGGGTAAAGGCAAACATGATCCCAATCTGGACCCCGAACACCGTGATCACCGGCAGCAGGGTGTTCTTGAACGCATGGACCAGCCAGACCCGCCGGGGAGACAGCCCTTTGGCCCAGGCATATTTGATGTATTCGGTTTCCAGCACCTCCATCATTTCGGAGCGGATCAGACGGATGAACAGGGGGAGCATGAGAGTGGACAGGGAAATGCACGGAAGAATCAGGTGTTTGAGCCCGTCAATAGTTAAAAGCCCGGTCATCCAGACGCCGTTGCCGAACAGGTCAACGGTCTCCCCTCTGCCGTAGGAAGGCAGAATCCGCCAGTGCACCGCAAACAGGTAAATCAGCAGGATGGCGGTCAGAAACACGGGCATGGACACCCCCAGCGTGGAAAAGCTCATGGTGAAGCGCGAAAGCAGACTTCGGGGCTTTAGCGCACAATACACCCCCAGGGGCAAAGACAGCACAATGATGATCAACGCAGTCCCTAAGACCAGCTCAATGGTGGCCGGTGCGTGATTGCCGATCACCTCAAGGTTGGGTTTGTTATACAAAAATGACCGTCCCAGATCCCCCTTGGTCACGGCATTTTTGACAAACCGGCCGTACTGGACAAAAAACGGATCATTCAACCCCATTTTGTCGGCGATCTGCTGCCGCTCTTCAGGCGTGACCCGCTCTCCCACCAGGTCTCGAACCGGATCACCAAACTGATTTTTTATGGCAAACACCACCAGGCTGATGACCAGCATGACCACCACGGCCTGGAGAATCCTGCGTATGATAAATGCAAACATGGAAAAGTATCTTTGTCCGGAAAGGTTAACACTGCCGTTCCGGAACAATTGATCCGGAACGGCAGTGACAGATCGGGCCGCAACTTACCGCAGCCGTTTTTTTATCCGGCAAACTGATATTTATTAAATCAACAGGTCTCCGATATACGGAAAGTTCTGGGCAATTATGACCGGTTGCGCA
>JBFLKI010000210.1:0-6393 GCA_040883135.1 Desulfotignum sp.
TCCCGGCAGGTGTAAGGGCTGGTTTTACTTTCGGTTTTCATGGACGGCTGTTGTCCTCAATTATAAACAACTCTTTTGAGTGCTGGTCAGTTTGGTGCCGGGAACTGTCCCGGCGGGTGAAATTTCAATACAGTCATCTGTAATTACTACCATACCTTTTCAGCAAAAACCAGCCCGGATGCAGATGCCCTGCAGGCGGCGGGGGTCTCTGTCAAATGGAGAAACAGGGTCTGTTCCTTCCATGGATCTTCTTGACGCAGGGAGCTTAGCATGATAAAAATACAATTTCAAATGAAATTGAATCTTGCGAGGCACTGCCATGTTGGATGTATCCAGAACCACGGACACCGTGCTGATGGTCCGGCCCTATGACTTCGGTTTCAACGAGGAAACCGGGCAGGACAATGAATTCCAGCATCAACCGGAAGCATCGGAAACAGAGATCAACCGGAAAGCCAATGCCGAGTTTCAGGCCATGGTGGATACCCTCAGAAAAGAAGGGGTCACGGTCCTGATCCTGGAAAAACCGACCAGAGAATATCACCGGACCCCGGATGCCATTTTTCCCAACAACTGGTTTTCCACTGAACATGACGGCACCCTGATCACTTACCCCATGGCCGCGGTGAGCCGGCGCCATGAGCGCCGGCCAGAAGATGTGGAAAAACTGCTGGTGGCCCATGGATACAAAATCCGGAATGTCCTTCACGTGGGCGCCCTGGACGAACGCAGGCAATTTCTGGAAGGCACCGGGAGCATGGTGATCGACCACCGGGCCGAAGTGGTGTATGCAGCCAGGTCTCATCGCTGCCACGAGGCCCAGTTTGACAATTTCATCCGGCTTCGGTTCTACAAAGAAGGCATTCTGTTTGACACCCGGAGCTCCAAAGGCAGGCCCATTTACCATACCAACGTGATCATGAGCATCGGGGACCGTTTTGCCGTGATCTGCCTGGACTGTATCCCGGACCCGGTCCAGCGCGAACGGGTCAAAACCTCCCTGGAAGCATCGTTTGACGTGATCGAAATCTCCATGGATCAGATGGAGAACCATTTCTGCGGCAATATCCTCCAGGTCAACTCAGCGGGCGGGCGTCCCCTGATCGTCATGTCCCGGCGGGCCCAACAAGGATTTGAACCCTCCCAGCTGGACCATCTGGCCCAATACGGCAAAATTCTGCCCATTGAACTGGACACCATTGAACAGGTGGGCGGTGGCAGTGCCCGGTGCATGATGGCCGAGATCTTTTCTGAAAAAAAATAAGGGCAGGTGTCGCTTTATTTTCCTTCATTGATGTTCAGGTAATGCTGGAGCCGGTCCATGGCCTGATTCAACCGTTCCACGGGAAGGGTGCAGGCAATCCGGACACACCCGTCACAGCTGCCGCCAAAGGCATAGCCGGGCACCACCACCACCTGTTCGCTGTTGAGAAGGCGGATGGCAAATTCCCTGGAATCCGGATGAATCCGGTGTATGTCGGCAAATACATAGAAGCTGCCCCGGGGCCGGACCAGACGGATGCCGGGCATGGCCGCCAGGCGGTCACAGACCAGGTTGACCCGCTGTTCAAAGGTGGCGGCCATCTGTTCGATAATCCGGCTGTCCAGATCCAGGGCCGCAATGGCGGCCCGCTGGCCCACGCTGGAGGCACAGGCCGTGGAATAATTGACCACCTTGAGCATCTGGCTGATAAGGCTTTCAGGTCCGTAGCAGAATCCGATGCGCCAGCCGGTCATGGCATAGGTCTTGGAAAACGATTTAACCACCAGGGTCTGACAGTCCATGCCCGGCCGGGTATAGATGGATTCCGGCGGTCCGGTAAACGTGATCCGGTCATAGACTTCGTCGGATATCACCACCAGGTTGTGCCGTCTAGCGATTTTTGCAATCCGGTCCAGCAGATCCCCTGAAAGGACCGACCCGGTCGGATTGTTGGGGGAGTTGAGTAAAATGATCCGGGTCCGGGGGGTGACAGCGGCTTCAACCGCGTCGGGGTCCGGGAGAAATCCCTGATCAAAGCGGGTCTCAACCGGGACGGGACAGCCCCGGGCAAAGGCAATGTGTGCCAGATAATCCGGAAAATGCGGTTCCATCAGCAGCACTTCATCCCCGGGTTCCAGCAGCGTCCTGAAGGCCGCGGAAAGCGCTCCCATGGCGCCGTGTGTGATGAGAACCATGGATGGAGACACGGGCAGACCTGTTTGCCGGCTCAAAACATCCGCCAGTTTTTCCACCAGTTCCGGGTCTCCCTGGGACGGGGTGTAATGGGTGCAGCCGTTTTGGGCATCATCAAATGCCCGGGCGGTGATTTGAGGCGGTGTGGGAAAATCCGGCTCACCGATGCCCAGATTGATCACATCAGGCAGGCCTTGTGCCAGCTGCCCCATTTCCCGGATCACCGAATATCTCAGATCCCGGATGCTTTTTGACAGCCGAATCGCAGTCATCGTATTTCCTTATTTATAGACAAGAACTCAATCTATTTTTTTCATGTTTTATGGTATACGGTTTCGCATGACCGCTACAGATAGCCCAGAAGCCCGGGAATCCAGAGTATGACAGAGGGGATGTAGGTCACCAGTATGAGGACGGCCATTTCAAGGGCCAGAAACGGCACTATCGCCCGGGTGATCCGGCCCAGACTGATCCCGGTCACTCCGCAGACGACAAAAAGGCAGACCCCCAAAGGTGGCGTGAGTAATCCCACGGCAATGTTCAACACCATGACCAGCCCGAAATGGAGCGGATCAATGCCCAGGGCGCTGGTCACCCCCAGCAGGGTGGGGGCCAGGATGATGATGGCGGCACCGCCCTCCAGAAACATGCCGATGAACAGCAGAAATACATTGATGATCATTAAAATGACATACGGATTATCGGTCAATGCGGTCATAGCACCGGCGATGCGGGTGGGTATCTGTTCGGATGTCAGAATCCAGGAAAAAATATTGGCCATGCCGATAATCAGAAGCAGGACAGCTGTAGTGGTGCCGCTTTCCACGAAAATCTGGACCAGGTCTTTGAAGGACAGCTCCTTGTAAATGAAACGGCCCAGGATAAACGCATAAAATACGGCAACGGCCGCTGATTCCGTGGGGGTGAAAATGCCGCCCAGAATGCCGCCCAGAATGATGATCGGCGCCAGCAGGGCGGGGAACGCTTTTATGAACTCTTTAAAAATGATCCCCGGGCTCAGGGGAAAGGACTCCCTGGGAAACCCGTACCGGACCGCCATGAAAAAACTCAATCCCATCATGGAAAGACCCAGCAGCAGGCCCGGCACGATGCCGGCAGCAAACAGGCCGCCAATGGAAAGTCCGGTGGTGACCCCCATCAGAACCATGAGAATGGATGGCGGGATAATCGGTCCCATGGTGGCGGAGGCGGCGGTGACCGCAGCGGAAAACCCGGCCGGAAAGCCCTTCCGGGTCATCCCCGGCACCAGTATGGTGCCCATCGCCGCGGCGTCTGCCACGGCAGAACCGGAAATCCCTCCAAAAAACATGGAGGCCAGGATATTGGTATGGGCGAGTCCGCCGGGAATCCGCCCCACCAGGACATTGGCGAAATCGATGAGGCGCCGGGTGGTGCCCCCCCGGTTCATCAATTCTCCGGCCAGCACAAAAAAAGGCACCGCCATCAAAGGAAACGAGTCAATGCCTGTGAACATGCGCTGGGCAATGAGCAGCAGCGGCACATCGCCGACAATGAGTACCACCAGGGAGGTGATGCCCAGGCAAAAGGCCACGGGAAATCCCAGAACCATTGTTGCCAGAAACACCAGTGTCAGGGTCAGCATCATTGGGGGACTCTCCTGATCCCGTCCGTATCCGGGGTATGATTCTCTGGAGGGTTACAACTTGGTTCCGGGGAAACGCGCCCGCCCAGCAGGCCGTCCAGAATGATCAGGATCATCATGGCGCTGCCGACCGGAATCGCGGAAAATGGAATCAGCATGGAAATTTCCATGGCAGGCGAGGCCTGGTCCACGTTGAAAGCCGCAAACCGGGCCCCCTGCCAGAAAAGCACGGACAGAAAAACGGCCATGCCGGCCTGGACCAGAACCTGGACCCCTGATTCCAGGCCGGGCGGCAGTTTTTCAACCAGGAAAGTAACGCCGATGTGCCGCTGTTTCTGCAAAGCGATCACACTGCCCAGCATGCCCATCCAGATCATCAGATAACGGGCGCACTCCTCGCTCCATGGAAACGGCACATATATCACAAACCGGAAAAACACCTGGAACAGAATCAGCACCGTCATGGAAAGGCCGAGGATCAAAAGCAGCCATCGGCATAACCGGATCTGAAACATAACCAGCCGGTTGATGGTGAAAGAAAATCTGTTCATCAAAACCGTCTACGGGAGGGTCTTGAGCATGTCATTGGCGGCCTGAATGGTGTCGGCAATAATCTGATCTGCCTGGTCCCCGATTTTCTCCTCGGCTGCGGCTGCGTCTGCCAGCGCGTTTTCCACCCATTCTTTACCGATTTTTTCAGTGATGAAATCCAGGGCCGCAGGCTGTGCCAGCGATCTGAACTGACCCAGTTCCTGGGCATCAGGCTTGTGAATTTCCATGCCCTTGGCTTTCAGGGCTTCCACGCCCTTGATGTTGGCTTCCTGGCTGAACCCGTTGTGGTTGGCAGCCAGAATTTTGGCGGCGTCTGCCACGACCTTCTGCTGTTCCGGCGTCAGCTTTTTGGTAAAGAACTGATCATTGATGAAAATAAACAGGGGATTGTACAAATGACCGTCCAGAATCATGTATTTTTGTACTTCATAAAATTTCATGTCATGGATCAGTACAACAGGGCATTCCATGCCGTCCACCACATTCTGCTGCAGGGCCATGTACAGTTCTCCGAAAGGCAGGGGGGTGGGGTCTGCGCCCAGAGCCTTGACCAGGGCCATATGCGCCGGGTTCTGCATGGTGCGCACTTTGAGGCCCGCCATGTCCGCCGGTTCTTTTACCAGACGGGTGTTGTTGGTGAAATGACGGTATCCGTTTTCCGTGGTGGCCAGAATCCGAACCCCGGTTTTGTCCAGAAAGGACTGGTTGAAGCGGGTTGCGGTTTCCCCTTCAAAAAATTCCCAGGCCGCCGGGGCACTGGAAAACAGAAACGGAATATCATAGAGCATGACCGCGTTTAAAAATCCGGGCACAGGGCCGGAGGAAAGGGTTCCCATCTGAATGGTTCCCATGCGTATTCCCTCCAGAGCTTCTCTTTCATCGCCAAGTTTTCGGGCATGAAACACCTGAACATCCACAGCACCATCCGTGCCTTTTTCAACCTGGTATTCAAAAATTTTCAAGGCTTTGACTGTCCGGTTGTCCGGATTTTCCGGACCGGCATTGGCCACTTTCAAGACGATTTTCGCACTTGCCGGGGAGGACAGCACTGCCAGAAACACGATGGCCATACACAAAAGAACTGATTTTTTCATTGGAACCCAACTCCTCTTGATTTTTTGTTAAACTCCGTTTTTATTGCTGTTGAAAAACCACCAGCATAAAATACAATTGCAAATGAAATTACAAATTCGCTATCAAAATTCTTGCCCTGTGTCAAGCAGTTCATTTGATTGTTCTCATCTGTCTGTCAGCGGATCACGGCCGGATTTGCGCAGGGGGGCAGAATCACCAGTTCAAATTGAAATCTTTGTCTGTCTGGGATTCCATACTCGAAAGGACTGAATCCCTAACGGCGGTCAGGTGATGCCGCATCGTTTTCTGGGCGGCACCGGTATCTCCTTTTTTCAGATGCTTCAGAATAACCTGGTGGTGGGTTCCGAACCGCTGTTTTGGGGAAATATAAAGCACCACCCCGCGATTTTTCAGATAGAGCATTTCAAACAGGTTGCGCATCAGGCGCTCACCGGCCGGACCGCTGGAAATTCTGGCCAAAGTGGTGTGAAATGCCATGTCTGCCACAAGAACATGCCGGGCCGAATCCTTTTTCAGGGCTTCCAGGTGCGTGGTCACAGCATTATCAAGTTCCTGCCAGCCTGCTGGTGTGATCCGGCCCGGGATAGTTTCCAGACCAGCGGATTCCATCGCCATGCGCAGGTGAAAGATATCCTGGATCATCTGTGGGGTATTGGTTTCCAGAAAATATCCTTTGTTGGGCACATGCCCCAGGATTCCCTGAAAGTGGAGCAGTTTCAGTGCCTGGATCACCGGAGTCGGGCTCATGTCCAGCCGTTTGGACAGATCCCTTGCGTTAAGCCGGAGGGCAGAAGTGATCTCGTTGCTGAACAACAAATTTTTGATGCCGTTTATCGCTCTCAGGGTCAGGTCTTCAGTCCCGGCTTTGGGCCGTGTCTTTTTCTCCATCCCTCGCTCCGGTTCAGATAGGGTTCAATTTGCCCAAATGAGCTACCATGGTCTGCCA
>JBFLKI010000021.1:0-3912 GCA_040883135.1 Desulfotignum sp.
TCTTGACCTCGTGGTCTTTGATGTTGACGGCGGCAAACGGGGTGACGGCCCCGGGGATCATGCCCAGCACCTCCATGAGCAGGTCGGGTTTGGCAAACGACATGTTGTTGCCCCCGATTTTTTTGGCCACCTCCTTGATTTTGATGGGCTTGTCTGCCAGGGTCACCACCAGGAACAGATGTTTCTTCTTGTCTTTGAAAAACAGGTTTTTGCTGTGGGCCCCTTTGATGCCGCCCTGATGCCGGGCCGCTTCTTCCACGGTGAATACCGGGGGGTGTTCATGGTTGGTGTATTCAATGCCGATATCGGACAGCAGGGCAAGCAGTTCTTGTTGAGTCTGTAACATTTTTTTCCTCTTTGAAACGATTTGCGGGCAGCAACCCTTGCTACCCGTAGTTCACATACATGAGCCGGACAATGGTCACAAAGACCACGGTCAGAAAGAACGGCCGGATGAACACGGCCCCTTTCCGGATGGCCAGGCCGGAGCCGGCCCGGGCACCGATGACCTGGCCGGCGGCCATGACCAGCCCGGCGGACCACAGCACGTTGCCGCCGATGATGAACACGGCCAGGGCCACGATATTGGAAATAAAATTCATCACCCGGGTGGTGCCCACGGCCCCGGTCATGTCCAGGCCCAGAAAAATGAGTAACGCCCCGGTCCAGAACGATCCGGTACCGGGTCCGAAAAAACCGTCGTAAAACCCCAGGCCGGTCCCGAACAGCACAAAAAAGAGGTTTCGCCCCATTTTGGGTGTTGACGGCTGCAACCCCAGGGTTCTGGAAAACAGGGTATAAAAAAATACCACCAGAAGCAAGGCGGGAATCAGGTGTCTGATAAACCCGGAATCCATGCGCTGGATAATCACCGCCCCGATTACCGCCCCGCAGAAGGTGAATGCCATGCCGGTCCAGCACTGCCGGATATCCACCAGTCCTTTGGAAATGAAATTCCCGGCAGCGGACAAGGTGCCGAAACTGCCCTGAAGTTTGTTGGTGCCCAGGGCCACGGCCGGGGGCAGTCCCACCGCCAGCAGCACCGGCAGGGCGATCAGGCCGCCCCCGCCGGCAATGGCATCCACAAATCCGGCGCACAGGCCGGTGGCAAACAGGATGCCGAAACTGATCAAAGACAGTTCATCCATCATTTGGGATCGATGTTGAACAGCAGATCATTTTCCAGATACACCTGTTCCAGCTGTTCCTGATAGGTCCGCAACGCCGCACCTTTGCGGTGGGCCAGTTCCTGAACCATATACTGGATCACCGCCAGCATGCCGGACACGTTGCCGATAAAGGGGATGGACTTGGACGGCACCACCAGGGACAGATGGGCAAAAGGGATCACCGGAGAGATGCTGGAATCGGTAAGCACCAGCAGGGTGTGGCCGCACCGCCGGATCATCTTGCTCAGCTTGATCAGTTCGTTGGGATACCGGGTGGTGGCGGTAAGGATCACCAGGCTCTGGGCCGGGGCGTTGGCCAGCATGTCCATGGCCGTGGAGTCGCTGCCTTTGAGAATCTGGACCCCTTTGCGCACCTTGGTCAGGGACCAGCCCAGGTAATAGGCGAACGTATAGGACAGCCGGGATCCGGTGACATAGATGAACGGGCTGGTATCCATGTGGGTGATGAACTGGTTCATGCGTTCCACATCGATGTTTTCATACAGGAATTTCAGGTTGTTGAGCTCCTCCAGAATCCCCCGGTGGAGCCGGTCCAGGCCGGGTTCGTCAATGCCCTTGAGGTTCACCCGGTCCGGGAGGCTCAATCCGGTATTGATGAAATCCTTGAGCGCATCCTGGAAGTCCGAGTATCCTTTATATCCCAGGGTGGCCACGAACCGCACAACCGTGGCTTCGCTGACCTCGCAGGCTTCGGCCAGTTCCTTGGTGGTCATGAACACCACCTTGGACGGGTTGAGCATGATATAGTTGCCCAGGGTCTGGGCTTTGGGGGTCAATGAATCCAGTTTGCTGGAAATATCATCAATTACCGGGTGTGATACCGTATCGTTCATTGTAACAGCCTTATTTAAAAAGGGTTTTGTCATGGATGGTCAATTTGTAATGCATTAATTTTATTGAGATTTAATCCAGAACAGGGATTTTGTCAAGCACAAATGAAAGAAAAACAATCATTTTTGAATAAAGTTCTTGACATCTTTTCTTTCATGGCGTATTGACGAGCTGGATATGGCAGAAAAATAATAACAATATCTAAATGAAGAGAAGGCCAATGTTTTTTAAAAGCAAACCCATGTGGGGCAAAAAAACCAAACTGAAATCAAGTTATGATGTGGTTCTCATCGGTGGCGGACTTCACAGTCTGGCCACCGCGTACTACCTGGCCAAAGAGCATGGCATCACCGATGTGGCGATCATAGAGAAGAACTATATCGGATACGGCGGTGCCGGGAGAAATACGGCCATCGTGCGCGCCAATCAGCGGACCCAGCACAATGTGCCGCTTTACAAAGAAGCCCTTGAGCTGTGGCCGGTTCTCACCAAGGAACTGGATTACAACCTGATGTTCAACAACTGCGGCAACCTCAACCTCATGCATTCCGAGGCTGCCATGAACGCGGCCCGCATGAACATTGCCACGGCCCAGTTCCACGGGGTGGAATCCCATCTGATCGATGCCAAGGAAGCAAAGGAGCTGGTGCCGGCATTGAACATTTCCGAGGACATCACCTTTCCCATTCACGGGGCCATGTATCATCCGCCCGGCGGTGTGGTCCGGCATGATGCCGTGGTGTGGGGCCTGGCCAAAGGCGCTTCCAAACTCGGGGTGGAGATCCATCAGCAGACCGAAGCCACGGGCATTACCACCAAAAACGGCAAAGTCACCGCGGTTCTCACCGACCGGGGGGTCATCAACACCAAACAGGTCCTGATCTCCGCCGGCGGGTATTCTGCGGCCCTGATTCACGGATTTCTGGGCATCAAGCTGCCCATCTCCGTGCTGACCATTCAGGCCATGGTGACCCAGCCCCTGAAACCCATTCTGGACCACGTGGTCTCGTCCGGTGCTTACCACTGCTACGCCAACCAGACCTTGAAAGGCGAAATCGCCACCGGTGCCCACATGGATCAATGGCCCAACTATACCACTTTGACCACCGCCTATTACATCAAGCACCAGGCCCAGGCCCTGTCCGAATTTCTGCCGGCCCTGCGCGGGGTCCGGTTCATGAGAATCTGGGGCGGACTGGCCGACATGACACCGGACATGGCGCCGATCATGGACGGAAACGATCAGGTGGAAGGCTTTTTCATGGACTGCGGCTGGGGCTACTTCGGATTCAAGTCCTGCTCTGCCGTGGGCCGTTACATGGCCCAGTTCATGGCCACGAACACCTGTCCCGACATGCTCAAGCCTTTTGCCCTTAAACGGTATCAGGAGCATAAACTCATGGGTGAGACCGCCGCACTGGTCAGTTACACCCCGGACAATTAAATCAGCTGAACAAAATTTTACGAGATTCAAGGAGAAGATACCATGGCGTTAACAATTACATGTCCGATCTGCGGCAAAAGAAACGGATATGAGTTCCGTTACGGCGGAGAGGAAAAAGGTCCCAGACCTGATGAAAAAGATCTGACCCCTGAAAGCTGGTGCGATTATGTCCACATGAACAAATGCGTGGCCGGCGTGCAGCAGGAATGGTGGTTTCACCGGGATGGATGCGGTTCTTGGTTTACCATCTTCCGGGATACGACGACAAATTTAGAAAAAGAGATACCGGAGGCAAAAGAATGATGAACAGATTCAATCATCTGCCCACATTGAAAATCGATACCAGCGAAAAAATTCCCTTTACCTACAAGGGAAAGCAGTATTACGGCACCAAAGGGGATACCGTTGCCACGGCCCTGTATGCCAATGGGGTCAGAATTTATGCCA
>JBFLKI010000211.1:0-4546 GCA_040883135.1 Desulfotignum sp.
TTCTGCTGCCAGGCATAGGCCACCGCTTTCAACAGGGCGATCAGGGTGGTGGGTGTGGCCAGGATCACCCCTTTTTCCACGCCCTGCTCGATGAGATCCGGCTGCAGGCTCAGGGCGGCGGAAAAAAAATTCTCTCCGGGAATGAACAATACCACAAATTCCGGGGACGGGGAAAACGCAGCCGCATAGTCCTTGGAAGCCAGCTGGCTGATATGGGCGGCCAACTGACGGGCATGGTCGGCCATGCGGGCCTGTTTTTCCGCTTCATTGTCCGTTTCCAGGGCATCCAGATACGCCATCAACGGCACCTTGGCATCTACCACGATGTGACGGCCGGACGGCAGGGTCACCACCATGTCCGGCCGCAAAGCACCCTTTCCCGACCCTTTCACCGGCTGCTCCTGGAAATCGCAATACCGGGCCATGCCTGCCAGCTCCGCCACTTTTCTCAAAGTGATCTCCCCCCAGCGGCCCCTTACATGGGGCAGGCGCAGGGCCTTGACCAGGTTGCCGGTTTCCAGATGAAGCTGATGCTGGACCCTTCCCATCTGGGCCAGCTGTTCAAAGATCGCGCCATTGGCCCGTTCCCTGGATGCTTCCATGGCCTGAAGCCTTGTTTCATATTGGTCCAGGGCCTGTTTCACCGGATTCATGGTCTGACGGAGCGCCTCTCCCTGGACGGAAAAATCCTTTTTCGCCTCCCGGACATATCCTTTGAAATACCGGTCCGCCATCTCCATGAACCGGGTGGCGTGGTGATACAACGCCTGATCCGACACCTGTTTCATCCGGTTGGCGGCCATCGCCCCGGTGATGCGGACCAGCAGGGCGCACACCACCACACCCAGAACAAAACCCGCACCCAGAAACCCCAGGTTTTCCAGGGTGATCATCATATGTGTCACACCGGAAGATCCCTGTTTTCCCTGGCATCCGCCGCCTGCCAGGTCCCGCTCTTTCCGCCGGATTTTGAAATCAGGCGGATGCCGGATAAGACCATGCCTTTGTCATAGGATTTGCACATATCATAGATGGTGAGTCCGGCCACGGAAACCGCTGTCAGTGCCTCCATCTCCACCCCGGTGCGCCCGTTCAGAGACACGGTGGCCTGAATCCGGACGGCATGGGCCTCCGGCCGGAAAAAAAAATCGATTCCCGCGTGGGTGATGTTCAGGGGATGGCACATGGGAATGAGGGCCGCGGTTTTCTTGGCAGCCATGATACCGGCAATGCGGGCGGTTTCCAGGACATTGCCTTTTTTCACCTTCTCGTCCATAATCCGGGCCAGGGTTTCCGGCTGCATGGCTATCACCCCTTCCGCCACCGCCGTTCTCCGGGTCTCGTCCTTGTCTCCCACGTCCACCATACGCACTCGGCCCTGGTTGTCCAGATGGGTAAATTCAGTCATGTCTGTTTTCCTTATGGACAGATGGATTATTGAAAAAACTGGGTTTTTTGGGTCACATCCGCCTTGATCTGGTTGAGGGTGTCGGTCAGGGCCGCGATCACGGTTTCCCGGATGTCGCCGGCCACCACCAGAAACATCACATCATCCCCCACGTTCAGCGGTTTGTTTTCCTGGATATACACCTGAATATCCAGAATACCGGGACGGGCCCGTTCCTTTGCCAGAATCTGTTCGAGCCGGTCATGATCCACCTCAATCGTAAGCCCGCTCACAGGTTTTCCGTCCCTGGCAGTTTTCCGGACCACGCCGTTATGTGCCAGAATCATGCCGGCTTCTGAAAACCGGGGATGGGCTTTGACCTTCGCCACCATGTCCGCCAGGGTTACGGGTTTGTCCTTTTCATGCGTCTGAACCATTTTTTTTCCTTTCATCGCGGATGGGGTCAGGCCCGACCCCGCTATTTTAGAGCCATCTGCCGGGCTTTTTCAAGATCCGCCGGCGTGTTCACATTGAAAATAAACCCCATGTCCGGATCCAATTTTTTCAACACCGACACGGGCACTTCCCGGACATGCTTTTTTTTGTAAAATTTCTTGATCATGAATACATTGTTATTCAGGCTTTCTTCGATCAGGGGGATACACTCCCTGGAATACACGGCGGACAGCGGTTCCAGTCCGTCGTCCGTTCTGGGAATGACCACATGATCCCCGGGTCTGACCCGATCCAGCAGATGCCGGATCACGGCTTCACTGGCAAAGGGAATATCACAGGCGGTCACATAGGCATACGGATACGAGGCATAGAACAGACCGGCATGCAGTCCCGCCAGCACACACCGGGCCGGAATGATGTCGGTCACCACCATCATGTCCAGACCCAGAAATTCCTCGGGTTCGTTCACCACAATGATGGTTTCCTTGAACAGTCTGGAAAAAAGCAAACACAGCCTTTCCAGTATGCTCAACGCCCCCACCCGGTGGAAGGTCTTTTTTTTCCCGGGCAGCCGGCTGTTTTTTCCACCGGCCAGAATCACCCCAGTGCAGTCCAGTTTCATCGGCAGTCATCCTTGGCAATGATCATCCATGGAGGTGCATTATATCCGAGTTGCCCTGAAAATCAAGGTATTGCTCCTTAACGGAAAAGGTGGTACATTTTTTTAGAATCAAACCCCTTTGTAATGAAAGGCAGTTCATGAAACAGACACGACCTGTTCTCAATGCCCAGGATTTCAAACGCATTCTCTCCCGGATCGCCCACGAAATCATTGAAAAGCACCAGGGTGCCCAGAATCTGGCACTGGTGGGAATTCAGACCCGGGGAGATTTTCTGGCCCACCGTCTGGCGGACCGGATCCAGAAAATTGAGAATGTCACGTTGCCCGTGGGCAGCATGGATATCAACATGTATCGGGATGACTGGACGAAAATCAGTCACCAGCCGATCGTCCGGCCGTCTGACATTCCGTTTGACGTGGATGACACCAACATCATTTTGGTGGATGACGTGCTGTACACCGGCAGAACCATCCGGGCCGCCATGGAGGCACTCATGGATTTCGGCCGTCCCGCCCGCATCGAACTGGCCGTCCTCGTGGACAGGGGTCACCGGGAACTGCCCATTCAGGCGGATTACAAAGGCATTTTCGTGGACACGGACCACCAGGACACCATCCAGGTGCATGTGTCCGAACACGATGACCAGGATCTGGTATTCAGGGAAATCATTCATGAGCACTGAAGAACACAGAAAAAAGGCGGTCCGGCAGATCCGGATCGCGGTGATCAGCGTCTCTACCACAAGGACGCTGGCCGATGATCAAAGCGGCATCTGGATCAAAAAACAGGCCAAAAAAGAGGGGCATGAAGTGATGATTCATCAGGTTGTCAAAGATGACATCACCGATATTCGGAATCTGATGACCCATGTCGTGGAAAAGATAGCGCCCCATGCCGTCATCATGACCGGGGGCACCGGCCTGAGCCCCAAAGATGTCACCATTGAAGCGGTTGAGCCGTTTTTCGACAAGACGCTCACCGCGTTCGGCCCGGTCTTTTCCCAGCTGTCTTTTGAACAGATCGACGCTGCCGCCATCGGGTCCCGGGCCACGGCCGGCATCATCAACACCATTCTGGTATTCTGCATCCCCGGCAGTCTCAACGCCTGCAAACTGGCCTGCAACGAATTGATTTTCCCGGAAATCGGACACCTGCTCAAACACATGAGGGAGAACTGATGACAACACAACTGGGACAATTCATTTCAGAGTGGCGCGACAGCGATACCCGGATCAAGCAGACATTTGAAGAACTGCTGGCCTACCTGAACACCCTGGACTGCACCCGGCTGGAATTCGTGGCCCGTCCCACGGTCAGTTATTCAGTCCGCCCAAAGCATGATCTTCAGAAAAAACGCGCGCTTTACGCCATGGTGGATGTCATTGATGACGATCCGGACAACCGTTGGCTCTCGGTCTGTTTTTACGGAGAAATGATCACGGATCCCGAAGAAAAAGGGGATCTGATTCCCGAAGGGCTTTTAGGAGAGGATGGATACTGTTTTGATCTGGATGAATACGATGCAACGGATCTGGACTACGTCAAACAGCGGCTCACCGAAGCCCACGCCAACGCACCGGAATAAACCACGCCGTCCGGGGCGGCGTGACGGCTGAAAACCACCCCGGATGGATCAAACGTCCACCACCTAAACGGAAAATCGGATGTTGAGGATATCGCCGTCCTTGACCGGGTAGGTTTTTCCTTCCACATAAAATCGGCCGGCCTTTTTCAGATCCGCTTCAGAGCCCAGGGATATCAGATCTTCATAGGAAAACACTTCCGCCCGGATGAACCCTCTTTCCAGATCCGAATGAATGACACCGGCTGCCCGGGGTGCCGTACTTCCCTGGCGCACCAGCCATTGGCGCACCTCGTCCTTGCCCACGGTGAAAAAGGAGATCAGGTTCAACGATCTCAGGCACAGACGGGTAAGCATTTCAAGGGCGGTTTCTTCGATCCCCAGGGCTGCCAGAAATTCCTGTTTTTCCTCTGGGGTGTCCAGCAACGCGATTTCCGCTTCCACCTTGGCGGACATCAGCATGGCCTCGATAGCCTGGGCCTGACAGGCCGGTTCAAA
>JBFLKI010000212.1:0-11302 GCA_040883135.1 Desulfotignum sp.
CGAATGGCATCCTTTTATTATCTTTTAAATTTTACCATGAATCGGTGTCAATCTGCAACAGCGGTTTGCAGATTGACACCCATATCATTAAAAAAAAGGATCGCATTCAATCTGGTAATATTCCAAATAAACGCAAAAAAAAGGCCACCCCGGAAGGGTGGCCTCAGTCATTTCGAGTGGTGTATTATCAATTAAAACGTGTCATCATTCCAGACAGGGTCGCGTTTTTCGATAAACGCGGTAAAACCTTCAGTGGCATTGACACTGATCCCCTGCTGGGCCATCATTTCTTTTGCGAAGACATATGCCTGGGGTTCTGTCATTTCCACCTGGGCATAAAAGTTCTGTTTGGACATGTAAATGGCGTATTTGCTGGATTTGCAGATGTGTTTGGCCAGTTCCATGGTTTTTTCGTGCAGCTGATCATCTTCGAACACTTTGTTGACCAGTCCCATTTCCATACTTTCCTGGGCACTGTAAAGATCGGCGGTCATCAGCATTTCCATGCATTTTTTTTGTCCGACGGCCCGGCTGACGGCAACGGTCGGCGTCGTGCAGTTGTAAGAATAGATCAAACCTGTCATGCCGAACTTGGCATTCTCCTTTCCTGCAGTAATGAGATCACAGCCTGCGACCAGATGGCATCCACCGGCCATGGCAATGGAATGGACTTCTGCAATGACACACTGGGGTACATCACGGATGGCGCGCATGAGGTTGAAGGACGTCTGGAAAAGCTTTCGAATATTGGCTACCGGCTGGTTCAGGATCTCGGCACGGTCATGGCCGGCGCAAAAGACCGGTCCGTTGGCTTTGAGGATGATGACTTTCACGGCATGCCGTTTTGCGGCATCCTGAAGGCATTCTGTGATTTCTGTTTCAGCATGGTGTCCCAGGGCATTCCGTTTTTCCGGCATGTTCAGGGTCAATATGCCGATTTCACCTTGCTCTTCATAAAGAATTGAATCATAGCTCATTTTGGTTCTCCTTTTTTTGGTAAATTGAAAGTATGGTCATATTTCAGGACATGATACCCGAGATCTAACTGCAAAACCTATGCCGGAAAATAAAAAACTTGATGTCAAATCCTGTATCCGCCCATCCGGCAAGCTGTTCAGGTTAAGATGATATTTTTTTCTGGCAATGGCTGCCGGAGTTGGTATACAAAGGCCGATCTTTGAAAAGGGCTTGAAGTGATCTGATGCATTATTGCACCGCTTCACCGTCTTATGGTGCGCACGAACCCGGGTGGTAGGGGAAATTAACCGTATTGTCGAATTTAATACCTTGAAATAATTTCATTTATTTATTTCTGGCACATTCTTTGCTGAATACTCTATGGGATGAGGTTAAATCCATAACGGCAATGCAGGATGGGGTGAATAAGAAGACATCCATTGATTTGCCCCATCATTTTTGGAAACAACAGGTAACAGGAATTTATGCCAGAAGAAATAGTGTTATTCCAACCCATGGGAAGGCGGGTGGCGGTTGATAAAAACCACAGCCTGCTGACAATGGCCGAACAAAACGGTGTTGGAATTGAAGCCACCTGCGGCGGCAAGGGGCTTTGCGGCAGCTGCAAGGTTCAGGTGGAAGGTAAAGTGTCTCCGCTCGAAAAAGAGGAAGCCGATTATCTGGGGCCGGATGCAGATAAGGGGTATCGGCTGGCATGCCAGACCAAAGCCCTTGAAGGGGTCAACGTATGGATACCGGAAAACAGCCGGCTTCACCAGCAGGTGATACTGACGACCGGGTATGAACACGAAATGAATTTCGCTCCGGAAGTCTGCGTATGGGAGTTATCCATTCCATTGGAGGAACCGGAACAAGTTGATCAAATGCGTGATCGGATCCTTGCACAATTGAATCTGGCGGCACAGCTGGAATCTGGGTTTCACTGGCATCTCCCATCGGCGCTGCTGAAGGGGGTGAATGAAAAAATATACAGATCCGACGGTAAATTGAGTGTCGTCACAACCATGTCCGGTCGCTGCCTGGAGATCCGTCCCGGATGGGATGCCGAATGCTTAGGGCTGGCTGTTGATCTGGGTACCACGACCATTGTCGCTTATCTTGTGGATTTAAAGACCGGACAGGTGCTGTCGGTTAAAGCCGAAATGAACCCCCAGGTGTCCCAGGGTGAAGATGTCATTAGCCGCATCGCGCTGTGCCGGGATCGTCCTGACCGTCTGGAGAAACTGGGCAGATCGGTGCACGAATGCATCAATGAACTTGCCCACGATGCCTGCATGGAAGCAGGGGTTCATCCCGGACATATCTTCGAGACGGTGCTGGTGGGAAACACGGCCATGCACCATATTTTTCTGCAGCTGGATCCCAGCGGCCTTGCGCAGGCGCCCTATGCCCCTGTGACATCTGACAGTGTTGAGATATCAGCCAGACAGATGCTGCCGGAATCAGTCGATGGGGCACAGATCCATGTACTTCCGGTCAAAGCCGGTTTTGTGGGTGCCGATACCGTGGCAGCGGTGCTGGCGCTTGATGCGGACCAGGTGACCGAACCCACCCTGATCCTGGACCTGGGCACCAATGGTGAAATAGTTCTGGCAACACCGGAAAGGCTGTTGTGTTGTTCCTGTGCGGCCGGTCCCGCCTTTGAGGGCGGGCATATCAAGTGGGGACTGCGGGGCGCCCCCGGGGCGGTTGACAAGGTGCGTGTATCAGCTGATTCTCTGGTGCCTGAGCTGCGGGTGATCGGTGACGGACCGGCTTTGGGGATCTGCGGTTCCGGATTGGTTTCTCTGGTCAGTGAACTGGTGAAACTCGGGGTGGTGACCCCTTCTGGCGGGTTTGACCCGGACCGGCGCTGTAAACATCTGCGTCAGGGATCGGATGGCTGGGAATATCTTCTGGCAACAAAAGAAAACACCGGCACTGGACAGGATCTGGTGTTGACCCATCAGGATTTGTCCCATCTCCAGCTGGCCAAAGCAGCCATTCATGCCGGAATCAGTTTATTGCTTTCAGAGCTGGGTATTCCCCGGGTGGAAAAGGTGTTGCTGGCAGGGGCATTTGGAAATTATCTGGATCCTGCGGCTGCCTGCGGTATCAATATGTTCCCCGGTGTTTCTGTGGAAAACATTACAGGCGTTGGCAATGCCGCCGGCGCCGGCGCCCTTGCCGCGCTTATCAGCCGTTCACAGCGTAAACGTGCACAAACCATTGCCCGCCGCATGGACTATCTGGAACTGGCGACGCATCCGAAATTCAATGAAACGTTTGTAATGTCCATGGCCTTTTCAGAACCGGGAGATGATTGATGAGTCAGGAAAAGACTTCATCCCAAAGCAAAAATCAGGGCCGCGTGCCATTCCATATTATCAGCGGATTTCTGGGCGTTGGAAAAACCACGGCCATTTTAAATCTGCTGGAGCGGCTGGGGGAAAAAGAACAGATTGTGGTGCTCATCAACGAATGGGGGCAAATCGGTCTGGATGCGGATGTTGTGGGATCCGAGCATCCCACGCTTGCTGTGAGGGAGATCAGCGGCGGCTGTATCTGTTGTACAGCGGGAGCGGCCCTGCACCAGACAATGACGGAGATTTTATCGGACTTCAAACCGGACCGGATAATCATTGAACCCAGCGGCGTGGCCAAACCAGGGGAAATAATGGACTGTCTGCAGTCTCCTGACCTGGCTGACCGTCTGGACATACGGCCTGTGATCGGATTGGTGGATCCCGTGCGGTTTCTTCAGCCTGCCATGATGAAAATGCCGATTTACCGGGACCAGGTGGATGCCGCTGCCATACTGGTGGCAAACCGTTGCGACACGGCAGATAAGGAAACTATCCGGGCCTTTCTGGAAAAAGCCTCTGCCATGTTTCCCCCCAAATCAGCCGTACATACGACACAGTTTGGAAAACTGCCGCTGGAAGTGCTGGCACCGGTTGAAACAACTCAACAAATCAAGACGGTGCCGGGCATAAAAAGTTACATGCCCACCGATCTTGAAACCACAGAAGAATATAAAAAAGCCGGGTGGACTTGGCCGGCTGAAATCGTATTCAACTACAGAAAACTGCAGTCTTTTTTTAAGGCGCTTGATAAAACGGCATCTGAAATGGGCCTGGAAATGGTCCGGGCGAAAGGGGTATTTCATACGGATCACGGCTGGTTTTTAATGGAGTTTGCCACAGGTTGTTTTTATCACCGTGAAATCCAGTATCGCGGGCCAGGCCGGTGCCAGCTGATAACCAGGGGAGAATCAAGTGAAAATCTAAAAACTTTGGGTGATTCAATGAATGCCTGCCGCAGAAAGGGCCAGGTTTTTGATAAATCATGAGGTTTATGTATTGAGAAAAAAATATGTGTCAACGGTAACTTGTCATCAACCCAGATAAAAAGACATCTATGTAGTGAAAGGAGAGTAAGTGTGCAAAATAAATTGTTGTCAATCCAGGAGGCGGTAGCCAACTATACATGGGATGGGATGACCTACTGCAACGGAGCCGCTCTGCCGGTTGGATCGTGTTCCATTGCTTTTGGAAAGGAAATGGTCAAACAGAAGCGGAAAAACCTGAACGTGATCTGCCACTGCGGGTCTCAGCAGGTGAACCTTCTTGCTGCCGTCGGTGCGGTGGACCGGGTTGAGGTCGGGTTCTCCGGGTTGGAAGTTTATGGGTTTGCCGCGGGGCTCAACCGCGCCGTCTCCAGTGGCAAAACGCTCATAGAGGATTATTCAAACGGTGCCATGGCCCTGCGGTTTTTCGGCGGTGCCATGAACTGGCCGTTTGTGCCGGCCACGGTCTGTATCAACAATGATCAGCAGTGGTGTTCGTCCGATTATCCGGAGGAGTATCCCTGCAACCGGAAAATTCCTGAAATCACGGATCCGTTTACCGGGAAAAAATACGGGGCATTCCGGACGATCAGGCCGGATGTGGCTGCCATTCATGTCACCATGGCTGACATATATGGCAATGCCATTATGCTGGGAACCGAATGGAACCGGTTTGAAATGTCCCGGGCTTCCAAAAAAGTCGTGCTCATAGCAGACAGGATCGTTCATACCGATTGTATCCGCCAGTACCCCAACCTTGTCAGGATCATATCCGAGTTGGTGGACGCGGTGGTTTACTGGCCGTATGCTGCCTGGCCCCAGGCATCCCCGGGTTTGTATGACAGTGATGAAGAACATATGTTTTACATGAACAAAATGATGAAAACCCAGGAGGATACCGACGAATACTGCGCCAAATGGGTCAACAGCTGGGACAGCCACGAGGACTATATGGCCCTCATCGGCAAGGAGAAGATTGAAAAAATTTCTCAAACGAAAACCGCGTTTCTGATGGATCCTTATCGGAAGTGGATCAGGAGTGATGAGGAAGTTCGTGAACTGCAAGACAGGACAGAGGGGTAGAAACGATGGAATATACCAAACAGGAATTCATGGCCATCATCACCGGCAGGGAAATCAAAGATGGTGAACTCATCATTCTGGGTGTGGGGCTTTCGATGCTGGCCGGTTATTTTGCCAAATTAAACCATGCACCCAACCTGAGACCTTTTACTGAAGGCGGCGTTTACGGTTCCACCCCGGTGGGCGGCCTGCCATGGGGTATTGAATGCAACCGGATATCAGCCAATGCCACGAGTTTTACCAATGCCATTGACGCCTTGGGGTTTCTGGTTTTATCCGGCCGTGCCGACAACGCAGTGATTGGTGCCGCCCAGGTTGATAAATATGGAAATGTCAATACCACGGGTATCTGGGACGAACCACCCTGGAAATCAGGCAAATATACGCCTCCCCGGGTACGTCTCAATGGCAGCGGTGGTGCAAGTGATATTTCGGTTGGCTGCAAGCGCTACCTGATCATGGCCTCTCATGAAAAACGCCGATTTATGGACAGGGTCGACTATATTTCCAGCGTTGGGTTTTTGACTGGCGGCGACAGCCGTGAGAAATGCGATTTCGTAGGCGGCGGACCTGCCGCCATTATTTCGACCCTGGGCATTTTACGTCCGGATCCGGAAACAAAGGAATTTTATCTGGACGCCTATTATCCTTTCACCTCTGTCGACGAAGTCAAAGAAAATACAGGCTGGGACTTGAAGGTTTCCCCGGATGTGAAAGTGGTCCCGGAACCCACAAAAGAGGAGCTGGAAAATATGAGAGCGGTGGATACTACGGGCTCGCTTCGCAAAAAGGGGTAATCTGAGAAACAATGCTTAAGTCAATGGAGATTAAAGGGGCAGATGGCGTGTAACGCCGGTTACTGGTTGTTTATTCAAAGCAGGATGTCTGGTGCACAAATGCAACTCGTGTCCAAATGAGATGCATTTGTGCACCAGAATTCGGGCCGAAGATATAATGGGTTGGGGTCAAATAATGCGAAGTCGCTGAAAAATGAAGATCCACAGCCTTCAGACGCGGTCATGTAAAGCCAAGGGAAGGGATCACTCAGGAAGCTGGTATGAATTCTGCAAATAAATTTTGAAGATCAGAAAGGGGGGATTCATTTTTTCGCCGGTTTTTTTGTAACGGTTTATTAAAAGACAGGTTCAGAAGTTAGATCCTGCAGTATGGTATGTTTTTACTAACACCTTAAAAAGGAGAAAAAGTATGACTTCAACCAGGAAAACATTGTTAATCGGACTCATTCTGTTGATCGGGATGGCTTTCGTTTTACCCGCTAACACCACGGCAGCTGACAAAGCAGAGCCAGAAATTGTTTGGAAGGCCCAGTCATCCTGGCCGGCTGGTTCCGGATTGCATTATCTGCAGATGCGCACGCTGGATTTTATCGAGAACTGGACCCATGGCAGGGTGAAGTTCGAACGGTATGCAGCGAATGAAATCGTACCGGGTTATGAAACATGGAACGCTGTCCAGCGTGGTATTATCCCGGTTGGTATGGCTTGCACATGTTACACCATGAGCAAGGACTGGCTGTCAGGACTCTATTGTTCTGCACCCGGACTTGGTCCGGTTGAAAAGGCGGCTTTTTACCATGGCACCAAAGGCGTTAGAGAATCCAAAAACTATGAAACACCTGTCTGGAAACTGCTTGAAAAAACAATGAAAGATAAGTTCGGTGTCCAGGTTTTCCCCAGCGCGATGCAGACCACGGAAACATTTCTCTATTCCACAAAACCCATCAATTCCATCGAAGATCTTAAAAAATTGAAAATACGTTCCGTGGGCGTCCGGGGTGATGTTTTTAAAGCCGCCGGAGCATCTGTGGTGGGCATGCCCGCCGGTGAGATTACGCCTGCCCTGGAGCGTGGTGTGATCGATGCCGCCGAATTTGCCAATTTCTTCGGAGATATCCCCATGGGATTTGCCGATGCAGCCAAATACGTCTATTTTGATCCGTACAGCTCCTCACCCAGCAACCTGATGCTGTTCATCAATCAGAAAGAATGGGAAAAGGTGCCGGCAGACCTGCAGAAACTGATTAAAGAAGCGGCCTTTGAATCGTTTAAATGGTCTTTGGCCGAGAGCCTTTTTCTTGATTTTTTAACCATGCCGATTGCAGAAAAAAAGCACGGTGCTGAAATTGCCAGCATTCCTCTGGAAGTAGGCGAATACCTGAAAACAACCGCCATAGAATTTTACAGGCAAAAAGGAAAAGAAGATCCCACAGTGGCCGAATACATGAAATATTATGATGAATTTTTTGTCGATCAGGGCTATGACAAATATGTAGATTATATTGATGATCTTTTATAGTCACAAGATTTAGCTGTTTTCGGGAGGCGTTGGCGCTTACGTGTTGACGCCTTCCGATATAGAGCTGATTGGTACAAATCTTTTTCAGCCTTAATTTCACCCCGGAGTTATGCAAATGAAAATTGACCCCGTTCTAAATGGCATTAATACCCTCAACGAGTATGTCGGAAGGGCGGTTTCCCTGCTTTTCCTGGCACTGATCATTACGGTCTCCCTGGACCTGTTCACCCGGTTTTTTACAGGAAGAACCACGGTTTGGGCCTTTGATGTTAACTACATGATTTTTGGAACCAATTTCATGCTTGCAGGCGCGTATGCCCTGAAGCATGAATCTCATGTCCGGGTGGACGTGCTGTACCAGAAATTTCCACCCCGTATACGCGCGTTTCTGGAAGTGATATTTCTGACTGTTGTTATGATTCCCCTGTGCAGCTTTATGCTGTATTCTACCATGACTGACTTTCTGAATTCGGTTGCCGTCCGCGAGGTTTCCATTTCCAGTTCATGGCGCCCGATTATTTATCCGTATAAGGCGGTGATGCCCTTGACTTTTTTCCTGCTGCTGCTCCAATCGGCTGTGCATTTTATTAACAATATTGTCATAGCGGTAAAGGGGGATGCCAATGTCGGGTAATGAAATGTATGCCATCATGATGGTCGTTGCACTCCTTGGCGGGGTGATTATTGGATTTCCGGTGGCTTTTTTAATGGCCGGGCTGGGACTTTTCTTTGGGGCGCTCGCCTATGGTATCGATATCGCCTCTTACCAGGCCACCCTGAATACGTTTGGCGTCATGTCCGGGTGGTCTCTGCTGGCCATTCCCCTGTTCGTTTACATGGGTGTGGTGCTTGAAAAAGCCCAGGTGGCGGACAAACTGTATCTGGGGTTATATCTGTTACTGGGGCCTGTCCGGGGAGGACTGGCTATGGCTACCATGGCCATTGCCACCATGTTTGCTGCCTGTACCGGTATTGCGGGGGCATCCGTCATCGCCATCGGCCTCATTGCGTTGCCCTCCATGATCCATTACGGGTATGACAAAGGCCTGGGCAGCGGGATCATCTGCGCGGGTGGCGGACTGGGAGTGATCATTCCTCCCAGCATCATGCTGATCCTTTACGGACCCGTGGCAGGGGTGTCCATCTCCATGCTGTTTATTGCCGCCATCGTACCGGGTGTTCTCATGGCAGTCCTTTATGTCCTTTATATTGCCGTCAGGTGCTATATAAATCCTGAACTGGGACCTGCCATTACCCCGGAAGAATCGGCAAAATACAGCAAAAAAGATGTCATTAAAATCTTACTGGTTTCCGGGGTGCCGCCCATCGGTCTCGTCATCTTCGTTCTGGGCAGCATCTTTTTCGGGCTTGCCGCACCCACCGAAGCGGCGGCTCTGGGAGGACTGGGTGCCCTGTTCATTGCAGCGATATACAAAAAGCTGACAATAAAGATGTTCCTGGAATCCTGTTACAGCGCACTGAGGATCAGCACCTTTATCATGTGGCTTGTGCTGGGGGCGAAATTTTTCATGACGACCTTCAACAAGCTTGGGGGCGGTACACTGATATATGATTTCCTGATGAACCTGAACACAGGGCCTACCGCACTTCTGCTCATTATGCTGGGGATTATTTTTATTCTGGGCATGTTCATGGACTGGATCGGAATCCTGCTGGTGGTCATCCCCATTTTCGTCCCCATTGTCACCGCCATGGGCTGGGAACCGATATGGTTTGCCATCATGTTCTGCATCACTCTGCAGATTTCATATATCACACCGCCGTTTGCCTATTCCATTTTTTATCTCAAAGGGATTGCACCACCTGAAGTGTCCCTGATGGATATTTACCGTGGATGTGTACCATTTATCTTTATCCAGTTTTTAATACTCATTCTTTTATTTTTCTGGCCGGAGCTGGCGCTGTATCTTCCCGAGGCATCAATGGTCAATAAATAGATAAAAGCGTGTATAGTGTATCATTCTGGTGGGTATGGGGAGGGGAGGACGGAACAGAATCCCCTCCCCATAAATTCTGAAGCTGATATGCCGGCAGACCATCTGCCATCTGCCGGTAAAAATGGTTCTGGTAGTGATGGCGATTTTTACGTAAACATTTTTTTGTGGCATAGATAAATTATGCCCTGGCCCATACAAATAGAAGGAGGCTGAAATGATCCCTGAAATCAAACGAATTCTTTACGCCACTGATTTGTCTGAAAATGCACGGTATGCTTTCGGTTATGCGGCTGACCTTGCAGACAAACATAACGCCCGTATAACCATCATATCTGTCATGGAAAATCTGGGTACTCATTCTGAAACACGGATCCGGGACATGCTGGGGCTGGAGAAGTGGGATCAGTTAAAATCCCAATATGCCGAAGCGTCTAAAGATAAGATCAAAACACGGGTTTCAGATTTCTGTAAAGAAATGGATGGAAAATTGGAGTCCTGCAGTTTCATGGTCGATGATATCCGGGTTCCCAAGGGCATCCCGCATGTGGAAATTCTCAAAACAGCAAAAGACATTCAGGCGGATATGATTGTTATCGGCACCCACGGTCACAATATTTTACAGGATTCCCTGATCGGCAGCACCGCCAGGCGGATTGTAAAAGACAGCAAAATACCGGTACTGGTGATCCGGCTCCCGGAGAAATAACCAGGCAGGCAACCGGAATGGAACGGCTTTCATAAAAAGGGATAAGGCCGGATCAACTGATAGTTCTTTCAGTTTTGACTTCAATCATAAAGGCCAGCGGTATTTTGGATGTCATTGATACACAGCCTGTTGTGCTTGCCGATTTTGATGCAGCATTGACTTTTCAGGACCTTGAAAAACACCTGGATGTTTCAAGTGATAACCTTGAGATTATTGAAACGGCACAAAGAGCACTCAATACAGTCAAAAAAATTGTTTGTCCCAGGGCTGTATACCAGTGGGTCGAATTTGAATGTACCGGTAATGGTGAATCCGGGTTCATTCACCGCTCCGGGGACTCTGTGACGTTTGATTTTGGATATTCTCTTCAATTTTTAACCGAAGCCAGACGGGCACTGATATCTGTTTATACAACCGGACAGGTGCTTGAAAATGAATTAAAGCATGCATCTTCTAAAGGGGACCTGCTGGAAGCATATTTTCTGGATCTCATCGGCTTGATTGCTCTGGAAAAGCTGGGGCAGAAAATAAAGGAAATTGCTGAGGAGCAGGCCAGGAAACTTGGATGGGGTGTGAGTCCGTTTCTTAGTCCAGGATCTGTACACGGATGGGATCTGAAAGAACAGGTAAAGTTATGTTCTTTGCTCCCGCTTGAAAAAATTGATGTGTCATTGCACCATGATACAACACTTTCTCCTTTGAAAACCGTTTCCTGTCTTATCGGACTGGGACCGGGCTACAGAACTGTCCATGTTGGAACAACCTGCCAGGTGTGTTCAAAAAAAGAGGCATGCCCGATGAAACAAAATCAAACCTGAGGAACAAACCGGCCTGCAAATGAGAGCGGCTCTGGAATACTGGCATTCCGCAGTAGTTTTTCGATGAAGTCACACCGCCAGGACACCGCCAAGGCTTTGATGCCATGCCAATAAA
>JBFLKI010000213.1:0-3586 GCA_040883135.1 Desulfotignum sp.
ACCGGGGTCTATTCCAGCAAAACCCGTCTGGATCTATCCGACCCGGACCTGCTGTATAACCTTTACAAAAAAAATCCGCCCAAGGAAACCACCCTTGCTGCCATAATCGGTATTTCTTTCAGGATGTCGTCATCCAACATGCTGTTTGTATCTGACGTCATGTCAGGCGGAAATTTTATTGTGCCGTCCAATCAGAAACTGACCGTCACCACCTCACTGACCGATTACGGCATCGTCGCGTTCAGAACCAGTTTTGAAGACTATTTCAATGATGCTTTCTTTCCATATTTCAGGGAGACACAGCCGGGGTTGACCAAACAGGCACTCATCGATCAGACAAGCCTTGAAAGCATTGCCGAGTATCTTAAAAAAACCGAAAAAATCAGTGTGATCACCAACGAAGATGACATTATCCTGAAACAGGGGGAGATTGATTTTTTCAGAAACATCTTTGGCAAAAGGGCATTGATTTACAGTGTCGGCGGTCACTGCGGCAATATGGAACATCAGAAAAATGTGCAACAGATGATTCATTTTTTCAAAGAATAGAGGATTCCCGTATGAAACGTTTTAACCATATCTCTTTGACATGGGTCCTGTGTGTCCTGATGGCTGTTTTTTCCGTGACCGGCTGCAGTTCCCACAGGGCTGTTCCAGAAACCGGCACGTCACTGAATTCTGTGGAACGGCCGGTTGAGGAGTTTGTCAAACCGGACAGAGAGTACCCCATAAAAGAGGTATATGATCCATGGGAAGGGTTTAACCGGGCCATGTACACCTTTAATGCCAGATTTGACAAATACGTCTTTCTGCCGGCCTTGAGCGTGTATAAATTCATTCTGCCGGATCCGCTGGAAACCTGTGTTTCAAACTTTTTCAACAATATTGACGAAGCCTTCACCTTTGTCAATTCACTGCTTCAGTTAAAAGGAGAAAAAGCCGCGGTTACCTTTGGACGGTTTGCCCTAAATTCAACGGTGGGTGTGCTGGGGTTGTTTGACGTCGCCTCCCACGAAGGCCTCTTCCGGCAGAATGAAGACCTGGGACAGACCCTGGGGTTTTACGGAGTCGGTCAGGGCCCCTATATAGTCCTGCCTTTTTTAGGCCCGTCAAACCTGCGTGATACCACCGGCACTGTGACAGAAGCGGTGGCATTTGCCCTGATCGATCCATTCAATTTTGATCAGAATGAAGAATACCTGCTTCCCTACTCGGTTCTTCAGGCACTGGACACCAGAAACCAGATGAACTTCCGGTACTACATGACCGGTTCACCCTTTGAATACGAAACCATCCGCCTGCTCTATGACAAAGCCAGGAAATTACAGATTGACAACTAGTGATTCAGGTCACATGAAAACCTCATCAAATTTCCGGCAGGAATTTAAATCAACGTGAAACCCAACAAAGGAGAAAAAAATGACAAGGAAAATGACCCTGATCATCATTCTAATGATGAGCGCACTGGCATGGCCTGCAATGGCAGCGGCCCAGGAAAAACCGGCAGAGACCATGCAGTTTGTGATTGAAAAAATCAGAGCGGACAAACAATTGTTTGTGGCAGAAAACATGAACCTGACTGAGGCGGAGGCGGAGCGGTTCTGGCCGGTTTACGCCAGATATCAGGATGAGCTTTTCCTGCTCCGGGCAAGGACACTGGCACTGATCGATGCCTATGCAAAATCCTTTGAGCAGATGGACAACGACAAAGCCGCTGTGTTGCTGGATGAACTGATGTCCATTGAAGCTGTGGGGCCAAAACTCCGGCTGGCTTTTCTGCCGGAGTTTCAACAAGCCCTGCCGAATATCAAGGTGATCCGGTATTACCAGATAGAAAATAAAATCAATGCCGCGCTGATGTATCAGATTGCCGCAAAAATCCCCCTTATCGAATAAGATGACCAAAATGGAGAATAAAAAAATGAAACAAATTCGCTGGATAACATTTGCGCTGATTTTTGCCGTCACAGCGGCCCTGATTTTCACCCCGGGCTTTACCAAAACGGGTCTGGCAGGTGAAATTGACACAAAGGTTTCGGCTGCCCTGGAAAGACTCTATGAAAAATCTGAAACAGCCAGAGTAATGGGTGAAAAAGCCAAAGGAATCCTTGTATTTCCGGAAATTGTCAAAGGCGGATTCATTGTCGGAGGCCAATACGGCGAAGGCGTTTTACTCATTGACGGAAAACCGGGCGGAAACTACAGCACTGTCCAGGTCTCCTATGGCCTTCAAGCCGGTCTGCAGAAGTACGGATATGCCCTGTTCCTGATGACCGAGCCGGCTCTGGAATGGCTTGACAGGAGTGGCGGATGGGAACTGGGAGTTGGCCCGACTATCGTTGTTGTTGATGTGGGAGCGGCCAAATCCATGTCAACCACAACAGCCCGCTCAGAAATCTATGCCTTCTTTTTTGACCAGAAAGGGCTGATGGGCGGACTGGGTCTGCAGGGCACAAAAATTTCAAAAAAAAATAAATAAACAGGAACATAGGCGGTGTTCAATATTTGCGCTGCCGGCTGTTATTTACCGCTCCATTGCGTAAGATAACAGCCAGCCTTACGGGGTGAAATCCAATGGCAGAGACTATTTTCTCCGTTTCAAGAGAACGTGCCGATACAGTCATTCAAGAGATAACCGACGGTTCTGAGCCCGGTGGAAGGTTTTATGTACTGGTGATTGTTTCGACAATGATCGCTGGATTGGGGCTCGTTAACAACAGCACCGCCGTCATTATTGGCGCCATGCTCGTCGCGCCCCTGATGACACCCATTTTTGGAATTTCCCTTGCCCTGATCCGAAACGACACCCGCCTCTTTACCCGGGCCGTCGAAGCGGAAACAGCCGGAGTCGCCGCTGCAATCGGCATGGGTTTCCTTCTGGGGATCATAACCCCCACCCTTGAACCAACGCCTGAGATGCTTTCCCGGACCCAGCCTCAGCTCTTTGACCTGCTCGTCGCCATCTTTTCCGGCTTTGCCGGTGCCTACGCCCTTGTTGATGAAAAAATCAGTCCGGCGCTACCCGGTGTCGCCATTGCCACCGCCATTGTCCCTCCTCTTGCCAATACGGGACTGTGCATTTCTGTCGGGGCCTATGCCGGGGCATTTGGTTCCTTCCTTCTTTTTTTCAGCAACTTTCTCGCTATTCTTGTCGTCGGAGCCGTTGTTTTTCTCCTTTTCAGAATGAACAGGAGGCATGAGGAACCGGATAGAAAAGTACTCGCCAAAAAATTCCTGCTTCCGGTATTCGGCATCGTTGTCATCACCGTTGTGTTCAGCCACGCCCTCTACAGAATCAGTCACGATCGCTGGTTGAAAAAAAACATAGAGGAAGTACTGATAGAAGAAATGTATGATACGCCTTCACTTGAATATGTCGATTCAATCTTCCAGGATGATGAGGATCGGATCCAGGTGCTTGCCAGCGTTTTTTCCGTGGTGACCATTACCCCCCGCCACGTTGCCCTTATCCAGGAAGCCCTGACAAAAAGACTGGGAAAAGAAACGGAACTGACCATCAGGGCGACCAATTCACACTCTGTTTCGGCACCCGGCAGCACCAGCGAAGTGACGGAAAGGGACCTCG
>JBFLKI010000214.1:0-7500 GCA_040883135.1 Desulfotignum sp.
CAAAGGTGTTCACCAGGGGGATCACATCCCCCATGTTGTTGCTCTGTTCAAAAAACGTCAACGCCGGTTTTTCTCCGGTGACATCCAGCATGGCCGCATCCAGGCTCACGCTCTCACCGAAATGGGTCAGGCTGCCGAACAGCACGTAATCCGCGCCCAGGCGTTTCCCGATATCTCTGGCACGGTCCTGGGTCAGATCCCCTTGGCTGCCGGCCAGGGCCGCATCCACGGTGGCCCGGTCCAGGATTTCCACCTTGCCGGAATCAGACAGGCGGGAAGAAAGCATGGAAAACAGCCCGTTCTGCAAAAAGGTCAGATCCTGAGGAGAATTCATGGTAAAGGGCAGCACCGCCACGGTTTTCGGAGCGGCATGGACTGCCGGAGAAATGGCGCCCACCAGGAAAAAAGCAATCAAAAGCAATCGAATTTTCAAAACAACACTCCTTACAGTTATGATAAGATCGGCTATTATATCTTAACGATCATCGTCAAACAACCCTTTTAAACAGCTTTTCCATCCGGTATTTGTCAAAGGTGACCATGGTGGGCCGCCCATGGGGACAGTGCACCGGATTCTCACAGGCCCACAGGTCTTTGATCAGGGTTTCCATTTCCTGAAGGGTCATGATCCGGTTGGCCCGGATGGCATGGTGGCAGGCCATGGACATCAGGCAGGTCTCCCGCCATTGTCCACTGACCCCGGTGTCACCGGTTTCCATGAGGGTGTCCACCATCCCGGTCACCATGGATTTCACCGATGTCTGATCCACAAGACCGGGCACGGCACGGACCATAAACGTGGTGCCGCCGAACGGTTCGATCACCAGTCCCATGGCAGCCAGGTCCGGCAGCATTCCGGAAAGCAGATCCGCTTCCCTGGCGCCCAGCTCCAGGGTTTCCGGCACCAACAGATACTGGCTGTCAGCAGACAGATGCCCATGCCGGTGTTTCAACGCCTCGTACACCACCCGTTCATGGGCGGCGTGCTGATCCACCAGCATCAGGACACCCCCCTGTTCCGCGATGATATAGGTTCCCATGACCTGCCCCACCACCCGGGGACGCGTGGATCGATCCGGGGCCGTAAATGGTGCGGCCGCCTGTTGAACCTTGTCCGGCAAATCCGGGTGACTGGATGACGGACGAAAAGATACGTAGATCTCTCGGGAAGAACTTCCAGATGCATCCGCAGGTTTCCGGGAACCGGAAGCGGATGATGACAGTGGGCCAGAGTCCCAGACCAGAGGCACCTGCGTGAACCGGTCTGCAGTGATCTCGGGTCCCGGTCGGGACTCCGGGCGCTGCCCGGGGCCGGCATAGGTGGACACCTGCTTCTGGGCTGCCGTCAATGCCCGGGTCACAGCCTCGGTCACGGCCTGATACACCGGCCGGGCATCCAGAAACTTGATTTCCCGTTTGGACGGATGTACATTCACGTCCACCCGGTCGCAGGGCAGCTCGCAGCACACCACGGCCACGGGATACCGGCCTTTCATGATCCGGCCGGCATATCCCCGGAACAGGGACGCCACCACCCCTTTGTCATGGACCAGGCGCCGGTTGACAAACAGATAGATCCGTCCGGCCGAACTCCTTGTCACGGCCGGATTGGCACACACACCGGTCACCCGGACATCACCGGCCGAATATTCCATCTCATACAGGTAATCCGCCACGTCATTGCCCAGCACCAGCATGGCCCGGTGCAGCAGATCCTGGTCCAAAGGAAAATGCTTGACCAGTCGGTCTTGAGAGAACAGCCGGAACCCCACTTCCGGGTTGCCCAGGGCCAGGCCGGACAGGGTATCGGTAATGTGCGCGGCTTCCGTGGTGTCGGCCTTCAGAAATTTGCGCCGGGCCGGGGTATTGAAAAACAGATGCCTGACCTCCACCATGGTGCCGGCAGGGGCCCCGGTGTCAGACACCTGGATCAGTTTACCCCCGGCCATTTCCACCCGGGTGGCGGTATCCGCGTCATGGGGCCTTGTCACCAGACAGAACCGGGACACCGAAGCAATGGAAGGCAGGGCCTCACCGCGGAACCCGAAACTGGCAATGGCAAACAGGTCCTCTTTGGTGAAAATCTTGCTGGTGGCATACCGCTCGATGGCCAGCAACGCCTGGTCCCGGGGCAGTCCCACGCCGTCGTCCGACACCCGGATCAAAGATTTGCCACCTTTGTCCATCTCAACGGTGATGCGTGTGGCACCGGCATCAATGCTGTTTTCCACCAGTTCCTTGACCACGGATGCCGGCCGCTGCACCACCTCGCCGGCGGCAATCTGGTTGGACAGGATATCCGGCAGAATCCGGATCATTCAGGGTCCTTTTTGACAAACCGGAGCAGGAACTCCGAATCTTTCGGACTTAAATCAAACCGTAAGGCAGCGTCATTGGCCAATTTGATCACGGATGCGTCCGGATTTTTTTTGCGTTGTTCGCTGATCCATTCAATGGCCTTTTTCAATGCCTCTCCCTGGGGTTGAACATTGCTCATGATGCCCTCCTCCTGATTTAAAGGTCCGGGAACCGCGGTGCCAGATTCACCGATTGTTCCACGCCATATCCGGCCCGCACCAAAGATGGCTCATCAAACCGCCTGGCCATCATCTGAATGCCGATGGGCAGGCGGTTTGCCGAATATCCCGCCGGCACGGAGATGCCGGGAACCGCCGCCATGTTGGCGGACAACGTGAAAATATCGGTCAGATACATGGTCAGCGGATCATCGATCTTTTCTTTGATCCGGAATGCCGGGGTCGGGGCCACCGGTGCCAGCAGAATGTCACAGGTCTCAAACGCCCTGGCAAAATCCTCCATGATCAACGCCCGCACCTGGGAGGCTTTACCGTAATACGCGTCATAATATCCGGCAGACAGGGCATAGGTCCCGATAATGATCCGGCGCTGGACCTCCGGTCCGAACCCGGTGGATCGGGTCTGTTTGTACATCTCGACAAGATCCTCGCTATCCGGGGCCCGGAACCCGTACTTGACCCCGTCAAACCGGGCCAGGTTGGAGCTGGCCTCACACGGGGCGATGATATAGTAGGCGGCCACCACATACTGGGCATGGGGAAAGGACACGGATTTGATGTCAGCCCCCAGCGATGCCACCAGCGTTCGGACCTGGTCGAACACGGCCCGGACATCCGGATCGATGCCTGCCATCTCCAGGTATTCCTCTGGAATCCCCACGGTCATGCCCTTGAGCCCGTTTTTCTCGAAATCCGAAAGCCCGGCCGTGAAATCCGGCACCGGTTCCGGCGCGGATGTGGAATCTTTGGGATCATGGCCGGCAATCAGGTTCATCACCAGGGCCGCATCTTCCACGGTCCGGGCAATCGGCCCGATCTGATCCAGAGACGAGGCATAGGACACCAGGCCGTAACGGGAGACCCGCCCATAGGTAGGTTTGATCCCCACCACCCCGCAATGGGATGCCGGCTGACGGATGGATCCGCCGGTGTCCGACCCCAGGGCCACACTGCAGAACTGCGCCGCCACGGCTGCGGCCGATCCCCCGCTGGATCCGCCGGGCACGTAATCGACATGCCAGGGGTTCCGGGTGGGAAAATAGGCGGAGTTCTCCGTGGAAGATCCCATGGCGAATTCATCCATATTGGTTTTGCCGATGATCACGGCATGGGCGTGTCTCAGTTTTTCCACCACCGTGGCATCATATTGCGGCACAAAATTATCCAGAATCCTGGATCCGCAGGTGGTGCGCATCCCTTTTGTACACAGCAGGTCTTTCAGTGCCACGGGGATGCCGGTGAACACACAATGATTGCCAGCCGCAATCTCCCGGTCCGCTGACTCAGCCTGGGCCAGCGCTTCAGACGCATCCTGGGTGATAAAACTGTTCAAAGTCGTGTCGTGGGTCTCGATACGTGCCAGAAACGCCCGGGTCAGCTCCATGGCCGATATTTTCTTCTCCCTCAGCAACCGGGAGGCCTGCGCCAGGCTCAATGCATGCAACTCCATTTGTATTTTCCTTTCCGGTTATTTTACCACCCGGGGCACCAGATAAAAATCATCCTCTTTTTCCGGGGCATTGGCCAGTGTCACCCCGGGGCCGGGGCTGGCGTGCGGCACATCTTCTCTGAGCACATTGTTCATGAATGCCGCACCCGATGCGGGCGCAACCCCTGTAACATCCACATGGGCCAGTTTTTCCATATATCCCAGAATGTCGCTGAGCTGTCCGCAAAGCGCCTGTTTCTGCTCGTCACTCATTTTCAGCCGTGCCAGATGGGCGATATTCTCCACTTCCTGTTCAGAAATTTTCATGGTCACTCCCTTGTAATGATCATGCCGTTGATGCCGGCCTGGTTCAGTCTGTCCAGATACCGGGCGGCCGCGTCCCGGGAAGTGAACTCCCCGATCCTGACCCGATACCAGGTGATCCCGTCCAACTCCTTGGCGGTTCGGTTTGCGGTGAATCCTTTTTTCTCCAGTTCCGCCATCTGTGTGATCGCGTCCCGAAATGATTTGAACGCCGCCACCTGAATGGTATAACGACTCTCTGAATGTAATTCTTCCGCTTCCCCGGTCCCCAGGGTTTTAATTTCTTCAGTGGTGGCTTCCTTCGATTTTTCAGCCACCGGTTTATTGAAGGTCGCCGCTTTCCGGCTGGTTTTGACCGGGATTTCACCTGTCGCGTCCACACCTTCAGCTTCATCGGCAGGTGTTATTGAAACAGCCGTGTCCAATTCCCCGATGGACTTTGGCGTTTGTTCCGGATCATCCTTGAGCACCGGAATCACCATCTCCTCAACCCCCTGCTCATCACTCAACGCATCAAAATAACGAAGTGTCATTTTTTCGTCGGAATCGGCCGGGGCGTTCGGATCGACATACGCATCGACAATGGCCTTGAGGCGTTCCTGAAAATTCAGGGTGTCAAATGTCACCGGTGCGGTCCCCCGGCCGGCCATCACCCCGAGCAGAAACAACCACGCCCCGATAAATCCATAGATAATGTATTTCAACAGCCCGTGAAAAGACATACTCACATTCTGTCCGGCGCGGACACCCCCAAAAGGGACAGGCCGTTCCGGATCACCTTTTTCACCGCCAGCACCAGGCTGAGCCGGGCCAGGGTCAGTGTTGCATCCGA
Source organism: Desulfotignum sp. (assembly GCA_040883135.1). Classification (GTDB taxonomy): domain Bacteria; phylum Desulfobacterota; class Desulfobacteria; order Desulfobacterales; family Desulfobacteraceae; genus Desulfotignum. Next base: position 5,123 of record JBFLKI010000214.1, read on the forward strand.
TGTGATCACCTTGTGCCGGTTATAATAGACATGAAACGCCGATGCCAGGGTCATCAGACAGGTAAAGATCACATGGGGGTGGCACGTGGCCGCACTTTTTTCCACCTGTTCGGGAAATCCGGCCAGGGCCTTGATCAGCTGAATCTCTTCCGGGGCCACAATTTGTGACAGATGCCGTCCCTGCCTGAAATCCATATTCATCTCCGGATGCTGTTCGACCGCCTTGGCCAGAATACCGCTGATCCGGGCATGGACATACTGAACATAATACACCGGGTTGTCGCTGCTCTTCTGCTTGGCCACTTCCAGGTCAAAATCCAGGCCGGAATCATAGCTGCGGCTCAAAAACATGAACCGGGCCGCGTCCTTTCCCACCTCGTCCACAATGTCCTTGAGGGTGACAAACTCTCCGGCCCGGGTGGACATCTGGACCGGTTTTCCGCCCCGAAGCAGGGTCACCAGCTGGACCAGGATCACTTGGAACTGCTCTCTATTCATTCCCATGGCCATGACAGCGGCGGCCAGCCGGTCGATATACCCATGGTGATCCGCCCCCCACACATCGATCACCCGGTCGAATCCGCGCTCGTATTTTTCCTGGTGGTACGCAATATCCGAGGCAAAATAGGTGGTCAACCCGTTGCTTCTCACCACCACCCGGTCTTTTTCATCACCGAAATCCACGGTCTTGAACCACAGGGCCCCGTCCTTTTCATAGACCTGACCCTTTTTTTGGAGGGCGTCAATGGTCTGTTGAACCCGGCCCGAATCATACAGGCTCTGCTCACTGAACCATTGATCAAATTTGACGCCGAAATCCGCCAGATCTTTTCGAATCTGTGCAAGGATCCGGTCCGCCGCATACCTGGCGCAGATCTTGATCGCAATGTCCTCGGGTGTATTTAGAAATTCCGGCCCTTCCCGGTCCAGCACCTCTTGGGCCAGATCTTTGATGTAATCCCCCTTGTAACAGTCTTCTGGAAATTCGATTTCCCGGCCGGCCTGCGCCAGCAAGCGGAACCATACCGATGTTCCCAGGGTGCGGATCTGCCGCCCGGAATCATTGATATAATATTCTTTGGACACCGAGAATCCGGCAAAGCTCAGAATATTGCCCAGAGCATCCCCCACGGCGGCCCCGCGGCCATGCCCCACATGCAGGGGACCGGTGGGATTGGCACTGACAAACTCCACCTGTACCTGTTCACCTTTGCCCAGATCGGATACGCCATACCGCTCATCCGCTTCAAGCACCTGATTCACCACCGGATGCCAGGCGGCTGGTTTGAGAAAAAAATTGATAAACCCGGGGCCGGCCACCTCGATTTTTTCAATCCAGCCCACCGGTTCCATATGGTCGATCAGAACTAAGGCAATCTGTCTGGGAGCCATTTTCTGGACAGCGGCGGAAACCATGGCAAAATTGGTGGACAGATCTCCCTGGGACTCGTGTTTGGGCGCTTCAATTTCCATGTCCGGCCATTGTCCGGACGGCAGCCTGCCGGCAGCCACCGCTTTTTTGGCAGCAGCGGTCACCATGTTTTTTATGGTCTGTTTCATAAGATCCGATTGCTGATGTGACGGTTAATTTTCGTGTTCAGAGGTGTCTTCCGGAGTGAACTTCGGGGTATCGTCCTCGTCATCGATCTCCTTGATTTCATCTTCCTTGGAATCGCCGTCCTCGTCCAGAAGGGCATCGAGTTCCACGTCATCATCTTCCAGGTGGAACTCTTCCTCATCCGGCAGGGTTTCCGTATCCTGGTACTCCACAATCACTTTTTCCAGCCTGTCATCAATGAAAAAATCCGCGGTTTCATCGTGCAGTTTGACGCACAGATCCCGGGTGGGAAAAAACGTCCGGCGCCGCAGCATCTGGGTAAAGACCTCCAGACCCTCGGCAGCCGCGGCCGTCATCTGGGCGAGGTCATAGGTTTCCTCGTGCAGCGGCATCATCACCCCGGGATCCACTTCACTGGACTCCAGTACCGTCAGCACCCCGTCCTTGATATTTTTTTCAAAACGGATCTTTTGTTTCATTCATGGTTCTCCTGTAATTTTGGTTGGTGTCAAACCGTTTAATATAGCGCAACTGACGCCGGTGTCAACAGCAAGATGACACATGGGAAATCCAAGTTAGGTGTTGACCGGATTCCTGCAAGATGATATAAGCGGGTGTTTAAATCCGGAGGAGTGGCCGAGCGGCTGAAGGCGGCGGTCTTGAAAACCGTTAAGCGTAACAGCTTCGTGGGTTCGAATCCTACCTCCTCCGCCATGAAAACGGTTTGCGGAGAAATGGCCGAGTGGCTGAAGGCGCTCGCCTGCTAAGCGAGTATGGGGGTAACACTCCATCGAGAGTTCGAATCTCTCTTTCTCCGCCA
>JBFLKI010000022.1:0-10555 GCA_040883135.1 Desulfotignum sp.
CGTCAGTGGCGCCTGCCGTGGCAAATGCGGTTTTCAGGGCGACCGGTGTCCGTCTCAGGGAACTGCCGTTTCAAACCGGCCTGCTGGCGACATGACCCACTGAACACTTGCGGTCACCGTCCGGAAAACGCCAGTTTTGCCCCCAGCACGGCGAACAGGACGGCAAAGGTGCGCTGCACATGTCTGACCTTTGCCGGAGAGGTGACAACCCAGGTGCGGGCTTTGTCCGCCAGCAGGGCATACCCAATGAATACCACCCATGTCATTCCCATGAACACACCCCCGAGTACGAGCATGTTGAGAACCGGCATAGGTGCCCCGGCCGGGATAAACTGGGGCAGAAATGCCAGAAAAAAAACGGTCAGCTTCGGGTTGAGGATGTTGATTAAAAACCCTTTGAATGCCCTTCGGAACATGGTTTTCCTTTTTTGCTGCGTCTTCAGTTCCAGGGTGCCGGTCTGCCGCCACATGGACCATGCCAGATAGAGCAGATAGGCCGTTCCGGCAAATTTCAGGGTCTGAAACGCCATCGCACTGGTATGGATGATGACCGCCACCCCCAGAATGCATGCCAGCAGGGACGGGATGATCCCGGCCGTGCAACCGGTTGCCGCGAACACACCGGCCCGGGGACCCTGGATCAAACCGGTTGAAATGGTGTAGATCACCCCGGTTCCAGGCATCACCACGACAATGAAAGCGGTGATTAAAAATTCCATGCTGATCATACCGTCCTCCTTAAATTCCTGAAAACACTGCCTTCATCATGTCCATTTATCAGGCTCGTTCCCGGGCATCTGCGGCCAGGCCTTCTTCGGTCTTGATTTACTTGTAATATCTTGAATTCCGTGTAAAAGCCTGACCGGGCACCACTGATTTCCAGTTCATTACTTTTGGATTTTTCATTGATACCATTTCATAAAACAGATGGCAAATCATTCATGGGCTGGTACAATTGGTTCTAAACAATACCCGATTTTTGATTCATTTCTTAGATGAACTGTCTGAACACCCCCATGGGGTCGGAAATCGCACACACGATCCATTTCCTTGAAATTCTGTGCCGGATAGCCTAAAAGTGATATGCGGTTTGTGGATAAGACGAACTAAGACAAGGATTGATGACAACCGTTTCAGACAGGAACATCTATGACGCAACCTACCAGTGATCCCATCACCCCGCTGCTGAACCTGAGCCACCTCTCAACCGGCATCCCGCTGTTTTCAGACCTTGACGGTGATCGATATCCGGATCGGATCAATCTGGTTCTGGGCATTGATCCGAACATGGACAGCGGGGCTGTCTGGGCCGGTCTCATTAACCTGGCCGCCCGGCTGAACATGGAATCCTGCGGTCCGGGAATGGCAACCCCTGTCCCCTGCACCCAAGCGGAAAACGGGATGCTGTTCGTGAGAAGACCTGCCGGAAACGTGCCCTGGGCCGCCTGCCTGGAGCAAAACCCCAAGGCTGGCTGGCAGCTTTCAGGCCACAGTCACCGGGCAATGGAACAGATACTGGATACCCTTGCCATGACCGCCTTATCTGACGAACCGGCCCGGGCTGTCCGATTTGAACTGGTACAAGAGGGGATGGATTCCGGCAGGATGGTGGATCAAAACGGGACGGAGAGCCGGTTCCAGACGCTGGCTATCTGCCGGGACGTCCCCGGGCGTTTCCCTCAGCCCCCTGTCACTTTGGATCCCACTGCTTTTGATATCACCTCCCTGGCGGATCTTCTGCTGCCTGGAACAGACCATGACCCGAGAGGGTCCCGACTGTCTCTCACCCTGAATCTGCCCCAAACCCTGTCTGCCGCCTGTGGCCTGTCCCTGTTTGCCCTTGCCAGCGCTGCTTCCGCCCGTGCCACGGAGCTCAGCCTTCCACTGGCCCATGCGGGATTCTGTCCAGAAAATGGCCTGTGCCTGGCCATTGAAGAAAACACGCTGCCCGAAGCACGGATCAGCCGATGCGGCCATCAACTGAAAGCCGCCGGTCGAAGCAGGGAATTGGCAGCCCTGATCCGGGAGGTGACCCGGCTGTGGTTTGACACAGACACACCCGGCGGTGAGGCGTTGGAATCCTGGAAGAAAAAGCTTTACAATGCCGCTCATCTGGCAGCCGCCGCCCGGCTCAACCGGCCTGAACAGACCTCTCTCCCGGTTGAAAAAACCATTCAACGCCGCATGACCATGGCCGGGGAAAAGGCCCGCATACTGGATCAGGCCGCCACCCTTCCCAGGGGCATCGGCCCGGTCCAGTGCCGGGCATTTACCGGGGGGCCATATCCGGACCGTCTGGCTTTCAAACTCCAGCTCAACCATGTGCTGAAACAAAAAGGATATACACCCGAAACCGTGGTGTTGCGAACCCACAAGCCGGCGGTCAGCTGGCTGCTGGAAACGGTGGGACCTTCTCTGCCCCCCGAAACCCATTCCCTGACAATCAGCTGCCGGCCATTTTGCCGCACCGGTCAGATGGAACCCCAGGCCCGATGGATCCGGGAGATGTATCCGGCACCGGATGTGATCTGCGACCGGCGGGGGTGGCAGACACATCAGGTGAACATGATACTGGCGGATACCCAGGCATCTGATTACACGGTGACCGCCTGTGATGCTTCCGGCAGCGTGGTTGCCGGATTTTCCCTGACCGTTCCGGTGTCAGAACTTCCCTATAGACTGGAACTCCGTAAAGATCAGCGGGTCTACCCCACCCAGGCCGGATTCGAAATTTCCAGGGACAACCGGATTGTTCATCGATGCGCTGTTCCAACGGACCGGGAACTTTTCTGGCGGCGGTTTCAGGAACACTGGCTGCCTGCGATGTCGGCAGCCATGATCCGCATGCTGCCCGGACTAAAACATCGTAACGCCTTGGCCTTCTGGGAAGAGATACAGATTGAAGTGGCCATGGATGACATCCAGGAACCGGTCGGGCTGGCCCAGGAACGCGTGGCCCCCATGGAAGCCCTGCATGAAGACCTCTATTTCGGCCTGCTGGCTTTTATGGAATCATTCCGGCAAGAGCATTGCCCGGACAGCCGTATACAGCTGGGAAGGATCGTGCCTTTGATGCGTGCTGCCGGTGGCCAAAAACCCTGGGCCTGCCTTCGGTTGACGCCGATGCGAACACCCGTTCCCCCTCCTCGGCCCAGGCCGGCAATCGACCATATCGGGTACAGCAGAGGCGCATTGTTCATGGATTTTTTCCAGGAACGCCCTGATTTGTCCATGGATGAAAAGCAACGGCTGTGTGCAGCGGCCAGGTCAAAGCGCTTCCGGTTCAGACCGCATGAAACAGGAATCCGATACACTTCACGCCCGGCCCGGAAACCAGAGACACCCTCATCCATAAGCCCTATTCACGCCCCGGATCTCCAGTCTATACCTTCTGGTGAAACGGTTCGGGCCTGGACCCGGCACCTGTCCGGTCATCCCGGCATCCGGGTATGGCACGCCGGGACCAGCCTTCTGGGGCGGAACATTCCGGCGGTTGAAGCCACGGCCGGAAACATGCCTGCCCGGCGGGCCCGGCTGCTCAAACCCACCCTCCTGGTCAATGCCCGGCACCATGCCAATGAGGTATCCGGCACCAACGCCGCCATGGCCCTGCTCCATGAATTTGCCGCCTGCGGCAGGGCCGCGGGTGTTTTGGACCGGGTCAACCTGGTGGTGGTGCCCCTTGAGAACGCAGACGGGGTGGACACGCTGGAAAAGATGCTGCCGGAATCTCCGGATCACAAACTGCATGCGGCCCGGTACAATGCCCTGGGCATGGAATATTACGATCAGTATTTTGACAGGGACACCCGGATCAGCGAAGCCCGGGTCAAAACCCGTCTGTTCGAGCGGTGGCTGCCGGAATACTTGATCGACCTGCACGGAGTCCCCAGCCATGAGTGGGAACAGCCCTTTTCCGGGTATGTCAGTCCCCGTTTCAAGGAACACTGGATTCCCCGTTCGTTTGTGTATGCCATCCTTCCTTTTTACGGCCGGAAGGACCATCCCGGAAGCGGTACTGCCGATGCTCTGGCCCGGGAGATGTCCGCCGCCCTTGAAACCCAGACGGATATCCTGGCGATGAACCAGGAGATCTTTGACCGGTACCTCCGGTATGCCAGGGCGTTTGAACCCGACGTATATGATTCGGACATGGCCGGAGCACTGGTGGTGACCCCCACCTGTGAACGGATCGGTAAAATCAATTTTGCCAACCGAAAATGGCCCCTGGTAAAAAGTGAAATCATCACTGAGGTGCTGGATGAAGTGGCCACCGGTCCCTGGCTGGAACACTGCGTCCGGGCACATATGGTTATCATCCATACCGTGCTCAAAAGAATGCAGGAACAAGAAAAAGCCGTGCTTGAACGAAAGGAAGAATCCGGCGCCGTGATCTTTGCCTGGCAGCGCCGGGCATGAATCGGTCAGGAGGTGATCAGACCTTCCAGGAACCTTTCCACCCTCTGCCGGGTTTCGTATTCCGGCAGGACCCATCCCTTGAGGGAATCCAGCTCATCTTCAAAGGTCTTGAGCATGACCGGATTGCTGGTGGAAAATCCGGCCAGCCGGCCTGGCCGCTCCCCCGGCACATAATGGCCGGGTTTGGCACAGAAATTAAACTGGGGGCCGGACCCGTCAGCGGGGTGCTTGATGGAGAAAAGCATGTAGGAACACACACCGGTAATATGCACCTTCAGGCTGTCATACCGCCGGTGAAAATCCAGCAGATTGGCCACATGCCTCTTTCGCCAGAGGGCTTCCTGTTCATCTTTATTGGCCAGCACATACTCTTCAATACACTCCCGGCACAGGTAATGGGTGATGGTCCCGGTTTCAAGATTGGATTCAAACCGGCGGCGGCGGACATCGCCGATGGTTTCCAGCAGCTCGGCATAAAGGGGATGGGCCTCCACCAGACACTTGTCGCTGAAGGAACGGTGACCCGGCTCCCGCAGACAGACCGTGGGGCGGTCGTTCACCAGAATCTGGTCACCCGGGACCGCTTCCATGGCATACACGGCCAGTTCATAGGCATAAAAATCCCGAAGCGGAAAAAGGGCCGTGGTGACTTTACGTTTGCGGGCCGATTCGATAAATAGATCGATATCCGCCGGTGACAGTCCGGCCCGGTCAAACAACTGCAGCATCTCATCAATATGATTCAGGTTCATGTTCAGAGCCACGGCCAGGCGCAGCAGTTTTCCACGGTCCACATTCACGATGTTTCCCAATTCCAGATCCCGGATATAGGTATTGGTCAGTCCGGCGGCGGCAGCCAACTGGTTCCGGGGAATCCGGCTGGCTGTGATCAGGTCACAGATAAATCTTGATCTGGCATGGCGATTTTTTTGAGACATGGGCTTCTTTGCTCATTTTCGATTTTTTTGCCTGCTGGTTCCGATACACCCAATCCAGCGTCATTTTTACAAATGATTGAATTAAACCATTTTTTTCAATAAAATTAAAGCTTATTTATATATTAAATTAATCCGGTTTAATATTTTTCTTGACATTTGCCGTGAACCCCCTATAGGTAAAGGTGATTCCAAATAAAAAACGTGCCGTATCAGGTCTATTCATCCGGTTTCGGCACACGTATGCCATAATTATCAAATTCTAAGGAGAAGACACATGAAACGATTATTGGTAGTGCTTCTGGCATCATTTTTCATGCTGCCGGCAGGTGTCCTGGCTTCCCAGACAGATACCCTGGTCTGGGGACGGGGCGGTGATTCGGTGAATCTGGACCTGGCCCAGGCCACGGACGGGGAATCCATCAAGGCAGGCATCCAGGTATTGGAGAACCTGGTAATCTTCGGTAAAGACAGTATGGATGTGGAACCGCAGCTGGCTGAATCCTGGTCCGTCTCAGAAGACGGGCTCACCTGGACCTTCAACCTGCGCAAAGGGGTGACGTTTCACGACGGTGAACCGTTCAATGCCCAGGCGGTCTATGACTCATTCGCCCGGATTATCGATGAAAGCCATCCGTTGAACGGATATGGCAAGTGGCGCTACCTGAGCCTGTCTCTGAAACCGGTCACGGCCATCAACGTGGTGGATGACTTCACCATCCAGCTGGTCACGGAAAAGCCGTTTGCCCCGCTTCTCAACAACCTGGCCCTGTGGCTGTGCCCCATTCTCTCCCCCAAGGCCATGCATGAATACAAAGACCAGATCGGTCAGCACCCCGTGGGCACCGGTCCCTTCAAATTCGTTAAGTGGGTGAAGGATGACCAGATCGTGTTTGAACGCAATGAAGACTACTGGGGAGAAAAAGCCAACGTCAAACAGATTGTCCTCAAATCCATCCCTGAACCTTCCGCCCGCCTGATGGCCCTTCAGTCCGGGGCCGTGGACATTGCCGATGACCTGGATCCGGACAGTATCAAGCTGGTGGAAAAAGACCCCAACCTGACCCTGATCAAACGGCCCAGCGTCAATGTGGGCTACCTGGCCCTGAACACGGAAAAACCATACCTGAAAGATCCCAACGTACGCATCGGCCTGAGCCATGCCATTGACAAAAACACCATTATCGAAGCCATTTTCCAGGGCATGGCCATTCCTGCCAAGAACCCGTTTGCCCCGTCCATCTGGGGGTATAACGATGCCATAGAACCCTATGAATACGATCCTACCAAAGCAAAAAAGATGCTCACGGAAGCCGGATTTGATTTCACCCGGGAACTGGAACTGTGGGCCATGCCCGTGAGCCGGGCCTATATGCCGGATCCGGTAAAAACGGCTGAACTGATCCAGGCCTATCTGTCTGCCGTCGGCGTGAAAGCCAAAATCGTGCGCATGGACTGGGGCACCTACCTGAAAAAGACCTCCAACGGCGAACATGACATGTGCATGCTGGGGTGGCTGGGGGGCAATGCCGATCCGGACAACTTCCTGTACGGCCTGCTGTCTGCGGATACGGCCGAGACACCGGGCGCTTCCAATGTGGCCCTGTGGAAAAATGCGGAATTCACCGAACTGTGCAAACAGGCCCAGGTGATTTTTGACAAGGAGGAACGGGCCGCCAAGTACATGAAGGCACAGGAAATCGCCCACAAAGAAGCCCCCTGGATTCCGCTGGCCCACACCACCATCGTCCGCTGTTACAACAAGCGGCTGGACAATGTCCCCCTGCGTCCCAACGGACTCAACAGCTTCCAGATGGTCATCAAAAACTAAGTCCTTTGTAACCGATGACGCTGGGATACATTTCAAAACGGCTGTTTCACCTGGCCTTGATCATGTTCGGGGTCTCCGTGGTGGTTTTCCTGATGCTCAGGATGATTCCCGGAGACCCTGCCCAGCTGCTCTTAGGTGAATTTGCAAGTCCTGAAGAACTGGCCCGCCTGCGGGAACAGCTCGGACTCAACCAGTCGCTTGTCAACCAATTCTGGATTTATCTGAGCCACATCCTCCAGGGGGATATGGGCCACTCCATCCGTACCAATGCCCCGGTGACCGCAGAGATCTGGGTCCGCCTCATCGCCACCCTGGAACTCTCCCTGGCTGCCATGAGCATCGCCACGGTATTTGGTATTGCCGCAGGCGTTCTGTCTGCGGTGAAACAGTACTCCCTCTGGGATTACGGCGCCATGTTCATGGCCCTGGTGGGGGTGTCCATGCCCATCTTCTGGCTGGGGCTGATGCTGATCTACCTGTTTGCGGTGAAATATCCGTTGCTGCCCATGATGGGCCGCATCTCTTTAGGACTGGAAGTCCCGGATGTGACCGGGCTGATGGTGGTGGATGCCGTGTTGGCGGGCAACTGGCAGTCCCTTGTATCCGCTTTCAAACACCTGCTTCTGCCGGCGTTTACCCTGGCCACCATCCCCATGGCCATTGTGGCGCGCATTACCCGCAGTGCCATGCTGGAGGTGTTGAACATGGACTATGTGAGGACTGCCCGGGCAAAAGGGATGACCGAACTGGTGGTGATTTTCCGCCATGCCCTGCGCAACGCCTTTCTGCCGGTGGTAACGGTACTCGGGCTGAACCTGGGGCTGCTGCTGGGCGGGGCCGTGCTCACTGAAACCATTTTCAGCTGGCCCGGGCTGGGGCGCTACGTGGTGGATTCCCTTTCCGGCAGGGATTATGCCGCCGTCCAGGGATGCATCCTGGTGTTTGCCCTGCTCATGGCGGTCATCAACCTGTGTGTTGACCTGATTTACGTGGTACTGGACCCGAGGATACGCGTCAATGAGTAAGCTGGACATATTCACCGACCTGAAGAAAAGCGTCAGTGCCATGACCGGGCTGATTCTAATCACCCTCATTGTGCTGGTCTCCCTGTTCGGACCATGGATCGCTCCGGCAGACCCTCTGGTCCCATCGCCCCTGATCCGGCTCCAGGGCCCCAGCGCCCAGCACCTTTTCGGCACGGACAGCCTGGGAAGAGACATTTTAAGCCGGGTCATCTTCGGCGCCCGGATCTCTCTGATGATCGGCATCATATCCGTGACCATTTCCCTGATCCCGGGTACCCTCCTGGGCCTTCTCTCCGGTTACTTCGGCAAACGGATCGACAGCATTATCATGCGCTGTATGGACATGCTGCTGGCCTTTCCGGCGATCCTGCTGGCCATATTTATCACTGCCATCCTGGAACCCAGCCTCACCAACACCATGATCGCGGTGGGCATCGTGTATATTCCCCACTACGCCCGGATTGTGCGGTCCAGCGTCCTCAGCCTCAAAGGGATGCTGTTTGTCCAGGCCATTTCACACCTGGGGGGCAGCCACCTGCGTATCCTTTTCAAACACATCCTTCCCAACTGCCTCCCCCCGATCATCGTATATGCCACCCTGGGAATGGGAACCGCCGTTCTCCAGGCTGCCGCCCTGGGTTTTCTCGGTTTAGGTGCCCAGCCGCCCTCCCCGGAATGGGGGGCCATGCTCAGCGAAGGCAGACAGTATATCCAGCTGGCCCCCCATGTGGCCGCCTTCCCCGGTGCCGCTATTCTGGTGCTTGTCCTGGGGTTCAATCTGTTCGGCGACGGGCTCCGGGATGTCCTGGACCCTTCCCTGAGGTCCCAGTAAATGGAACCGATCCTGCAGATCCGGCATCTGACCACTCGGTTCACCACCAAACGGGGGGATCTCACCGCGGTGGACGGGGTGGACCTGCATATCAACCCGGGAGAGACACTGGGTGTGGTGGGGGAATCCGGCTGCGGCAAATCCGTCACCGCCCTGTCCGTGCTCCAGCTGCTGCCCAGGCCCATTGCCCGCATTGCCGGCGGCAGCATCCTTTTCAAGGGCCGGGACCTGGTGACGGCGCCCCCACAGGTAATCCGTGATATAAGGGGAAACCAGATCTCCATGATTTTCCAGGAACCCATGACCAGCCTCAATCCGGTTTACACGGTGGGGTTCCAGATCATGGAGCCGTTGAAAAAGCACCGCGGCATGAAAAAAACGGCAGCCCGGCAGGAGGCGGCCGGGCTGCTGGATCTGGTGGGCATTCCCGAACCCGGTTCCCGGCTCGATGATTATCCCCACCAGTTATCCGGAGGCATGCGCCAGCGCGTGATGATCGCCATGGCCCTGGCCTGCCGTCCGGACCTGATGATCGCGGATGAACCCACCACGGCCCTGGATGTCACCATTCAGGCCCAGATCCTGGAACTGATGAAAAAGCTGCAGCAGGAAATCGGCATGGCCGTCATGCTCATCACCCACGACCTGGGGGTAGTGGCGGAAACCTGCCACCGGGTGGTGGTGATGTATGCCGGCAAAATGGTGGAATCTGCAGATGTGACTGTCCTGTTTTCCCGCCCGGCCCACCCCTACACCCGCGGGCTGTTTGATTCTTTGCCCGGACGCGGCTGCACCGGCCCTTTGCCCACCATCCGGGGAGCGGTGCCCAGTCTGCTCAACCTGCCGCCGGGCTGTGCTTTCCAGGACCGGTGCGACAGGACCTCAGCCAGATGCTGCCAGGCCCCGCCCTGGCAGGAGATGGAAGGCGGCCATGGGGTGCGCTGCTGGCATCCCCTGGAGGTGACCCCATGAGCGGCCACCTGCTTCTCGCAGAAAACGTATTTAAACATTACCCGGTGCAGGGAACCGGGTTCGGCTCCCGGAAAGGAATTGTGCGGGCCGTGGACGGGGTCAGCCTGTCAGTGAAATCCGGAGAAGTATACGGTCTGGTGGGGGAATCCGGATGCGGCAAATCCAGCCTGGGGCGGACCCTGCTGCGGCTGGAAGACCCCACAGCCGGAACCGTCACCTTTGACGGCACCGATCTTGACACGCTTAAAGGAAATCAACTCAAGGCGTTCCGGCGGCAGGCCCAGATCATCTACCAGGACCCCTATTCCGCCCTCAATCCCCGGCAGAAGGTGGGGGATATCATTGCCGAGCCCCTGGCTATCCACGGCAAAGGAACAAAGCAGGAACAGGCGGACCGGGTGAAATGGCTCATGCAGATGGTGGGGCTGCGGCCCGGCCAGGCCAGGCGGTATCCCCATGAATTTTCAGGCGGCCAGCGCCAGCGCATTGTCATTGCAAGGGCCCTGGCACTTCAGCCCCGGCTGCTTCTGGCGGACGAACC
>JBFLKI010000215.1:0-26973 GCA_040883135.1 Desulfotignum sp.
CCTTTTTCCACCAGATAGACATAAAATCCGGAGTTCGCTAGATCCAGTGCCGAGAGCATGCCGGATATACCGCCGCCGATCACCACCACTGATCCGGTTTTTTTTGATTCCATTCTTTGTCTCTCCTGTTTAGTTCTTGAAAACGATATCAGCCAACTCAGCCCGCAGACTCGAATGACTGTCTTTTGAATGTCTTAAAAATTTTCCTTATTATTAATTGATGTTAATCAAAGAAGTATGTTATAAATCCATCTGTCAAACAATGTCAACCATTATCGAACAAAACCCTTGCGCACCGTTGCTCCATGAAAAAAATCATTACGATATGCGGTCCCACCGGGATCGGAAAGACCGCCTTTGCCATTTTTTTGGCAAAGGCGCTCCATGGAGAAATCATCGGGGCCGATTCCATGCAGATCTACAAATATATGGATATCGGCACTGCCAAGCCGGATGCATCGGAACGGGCCCAGGTGCGCCATCATCTGGTGGATTTTCTGGATCCGGCCCAGGATTTCGATGCCGGACAGTATGCCGAGATGGCGGATCAGGCCATCGATACCATTGTTGAAAATGAACGCCTCCCCGTAGTGACCGGCGGCACCGGGCTGTATATCCGGGCCCTGCTATACGGCCTGTTCCGTTCCCGTCCGGTGTGCCGGACCACCCTGACCGAACTGACGAAAACCCTTGAAAAAAAAGGTGGCCCCTATCTTCACCGGCAGTTGGAATCATGTGACCCGGCTGCAGCGCAGCGGATTCATCCCCATGATGGATTCCGCATTATCCGGGCCTTGGAAGTGTTTCTGACCACCGGGGTTCCCATATCTCAGAAACAGACCCAGCACGGGTTCGCCCATCCCCGATACCGCAGCCTGACCCTGGGACTTTACATGGATCGCCATGACCTGTACGACCGCATCAATCAGCGGGTGGACATGATGATGGCCCAGGGACTTTTCGCTGAAGTTCAGGATCTGGTGGAAAAGGGGTATGATCTGAATCTGAAATCCATGCAGTCCATTGGATACCGGCACATGGGATGGATCATCAACAGGGATATGGATCTGGACACCGCCGTATCCGTGTTGAAACGGGACACCCGGCGGTATGCCAAACGGCAGTTTACCTGGTTTCGAAAAGAACCGGGCATTGTCTGGATGACACCGGAACAAACTGGGCGGGCGGTTGCGCTGGTCAAAGATTTTTTGACATCTCCCTGAAATTTGCCTATAGTCCCCATCGAGACAACAATGATGACCGGATAAAAAAAAAGAATATATATGACACCCCGACGTTCCTTGATCATCCGTTTGCTGGCCGGAGTTTGTGCCGTCACTTTTTTATGCGCCCTGTGGGGATGTGCCGCCAGACCGGTTCAGCCACCTCCTCAAGAACCTTCCGTAACCCCTGGGCCGGATTCGGCAGCGCAAAGGGCGATTCGGGTGAAAGACTTGGAATCAGAAGCTGACGTGCGCATGAAATCCGGTAATTTTAAGGATGCATTTTATAAGTACAATCAGGCACTGACCCTGGACCCGGCTCCCCCACAGGCCCGACAGATTATCAACAAGGTGGATCAGGTGCTGGCCAACGCATCTGCCGAGTTGATTCAATCCTTTCTGGAAACACCCGGCCTGGCGGTGCCCGAACCGTTGCTGCAATACTGGCTCGGCGTGAACCTAGCTCAGGAAACAGATTATCAACAGGCCCTGTCCGTGCTGACCCGCTTTACAGAGCGCTGGCCGGATCATCCCCGGGTACCGGATGCCCGAAATCTGATGGAAATGCTCCGGCAGACCCAGTTTAAAAAAGACACCATCGGATGCCTGCTGCCCCTGTCCGGCAAATACGCGTCATACGGACAGAAAGCATTGAAAGGCATCCAACTGGCCATTCAGGAACTGTCCCAGACCCACGGCCGCAAATTCAATACGGTCATCAAAGATACCCGAGGCGATCCGGAGGTTGCTGCATCATGTGTGGATGAACTGGTTCAGGCCCGTGTGGCAGGAATTATCGGTCCGCTCCTTGCCGTGGATGCCGCGGGTACCCGAGCCCAGGAATTAAAGATCCCACTGATCGCATTGACCCAGAAAGAGGACTTTGCCTTATCCGGCGATTATCTGTTTTCCAATTTCATCACCCCACGGATGCAGGTTCAGACCCTGGCCGCATATGTATTCAGGACACTGGGTCTGAAAAAAGTGGCAATCCTGTACCCGGACGAACCTTACGGCAGACTCCACATGGAACTGTTTTCAGACGCTGTGGCAGAATATGGTGCCCAGCTGGTGGAAACACACGCCTATGACGGAAACAGCACCGATTTCACCGACACCCTCCGCAAATTCACAAAGCAGGGTGCTGAACCTTCGGAACCCGCCACCTTTGACTTCGAAGCCCTGTTCATCCCGGATGCCGCATCCCGGATCAATATGATCCTTCCACAGCTGGCGTTCAATGACATCCGGGACATCGTGCTGCTCGGAACCAACCTCTGGCATCGCCAGAGCCTGCTGGATGAGACCAAAGGGTATAACCGGGGCGCCATCATCACGGAAGGATATTTCGAACACAGCCGCAAATTTGCCACGGTCCGTTTCAACAAAACTTTTTCACACCTGTATGGTGAATCCCCCGGTTTTCTGGAAGCAATTTTTTATGATACCGCAACGATTATGCTGTCAACCGCTTTGGATCCTTTAGTGGATTCCCGGCAACGTCTGAAAGAAGCCCTGCAGGAACAAAGAATTTTTGAAGGTGCCACCGGCAGAACCCTTTTTGACGAAAACGGGACGGCCCGGAAAGAACTGTTCTTGATCACCATCAAAAACAACCGGTTTGTCGAGCTGGACCGCTGACCCGGAAGTGATCTATCCGCCGAAATAGGCATCCTGACCCGTGGCCTCCAGTACCGACTGCCACAGCCGACCGTTGGGATCCAACCGCTTCTGCCGACCGGCAGAGGCTTCCATGGGAACGTGCACGTAATGGTTGTTCCAGTAACTGACGAGCAGCTTGGTTTTTCCGGCCATACCGGCATGAACCGCATCCCGCCCCAGAAGACCGCAGAATACGCTGTCATTGGAGTTGGCTGCCAGGCTCCGGATGATATAGGCGGGATCAATGTATTTCAATGAAATATCTATATTCCTGGCATCGAACCATTCAGTGATTTTTTTCTTGAGAAACAAACCGATATCCTGAAGGATGATGTTGCCGGAAGGGTCGTATTTTTTTTCCCCGGTTTCAAAAAAATTCTGTCCAGCCCCTTCCGCCACGATCACCACGGCATGGTTCCGGGTTTTGACCCTGTTTTCTAAAGCCTGAAGAAACCCGTTGTCACCATACAGGTCGATATCCACCTCCGGGATCAGCACAAAATTGGCATCCTGCTGGGCCAATGCAGCCGTGGCTGCCAGAAATCCCGAATGCCGCCCCATGAGCTTGATGAGACCGATGCCGTTGGGATAGGCCTCTGCTTCATTGTGAGCCCCTTTGATGGCCAGGGTAGCCACATCCACCGCAGAATCGAATCCAAACGACCGGGATACCAGGAAAATATCATTGTCAATCGTCTTGGGAATCCCCACCACCGAAATTTTTAGATTTCTTTTGTCTATTTCGTCGGCAATTTTCTTGGACGCCATCAAGGTGCCGTCTCCCCCCACCATGAACAGAATCCCTATGCTCATGCGTTCCAGACAGTCCACCACCACACCGATATCCTGGCTGCCTCTCGAAGAACCCAGGATGGTTCCGCCCCTGTCCTGAATACCGGCCACCGTTTCAGGGGTGAGATCCAGAATGTCATGACCGTATTCCGGGATAAATCCCTGAAGTCCATAGCGGATGCCGTATATGGTTCTGACATGATAAATATGATACAGTTCCAGAACCACGGCCCGGATGATGTCATTGAGGCCCGGACACAGCCCGCCGCAGGTCACGATGGCGCATTTGAGTTTGCTGGGATCGAAATAGATCTTTTCCCTGGGGCCGGCCTGTTCAAAATCGTAGGGCGTCCGGCCGGTTTTAGCGGCGTCCTTGACAGATTCCAATTCAATATCCACAATAATTCTGGAATCATCTGAAATAAAGGAATGTTGCCGCTGGGTGGAACGGGTCACCCGTTTGATGGGTGAGACAATATTGGCATTTCCGAGTACCGGAATATCCGTACACAAGTCATGGGGTATCATCGATTCTCTCCGTTGAATTTGAAAGATCCTTTTCCAAGAATATCGTGCAGGTGCAGAATACCCTCAAGACGGTTGTCCGAATCAACGACGGGAAGCACCGTGATCTCGAATTTTTCCATCAGGTTCAGCGCATCGTACAGATATGCGTCCACCCTGGAGCACCGGGGGTTCCGGGTCATGATGTCGCCTGCCGTCAACCGGTGGAAGTCCGTGATTCCCCGGGCGATGGTGTGGCGGATATCCCCGTCGGTAATGATGCCTTTCAGGTGCCGGTCCCGGTTAAGCACCAGCACAGCCCCCAGACTGAAGCGGTCCATGGTTTCAAGTGCCGTTGTCATGGTATCTTCCATATATGTATACGGGGCCTGATCTGCGGCAAGCATGATTTCACCCACCCGGCTGGCCAGTCTGCGCCCAAGGGCTCCGCCGGGATGGGACCGCATGAAATCGGTTTTTCTGAATTTCTTTTTTTCAATCAGCACCACGGCCAGGGCGTCGCCCATGGCCAGCTGGGCGGTGGTGGAGGCGGTCGGGGTCATGTTGAAAGGACAGGCCTCTTTTTCAACGCCCGTGTCAATAACCAGGTCGCAATAGCCGGCCATGGTGGATTTCGGATTGCCGGTGAACCCGGCCAGCCGGCAACCGATGCCCCGGATCACGGGCAAAAGCTGGTTGAGTTCGCTGGTTTCCCCGCTGTTGGAGATGGCAATGAAGACATCATTGGGGCTCACCATGCCCAGATCTCCGTGAACCGCTTCCACCGGATGCAGAAACATGGCGTTGGTGCCGGTGCTGCTCAGGGTGGCGGCGATTTTTCTGCCAATAAGACCGGATTTGCCGATTCCGGAGACAATTACCCGTCCCGGTGAATCGCAGATATCTTGAACAAGCGTTTCAAACGCCTGGTCCAACTTCTCCGCCAGCGTTAAAATGCCTCTGGCTTCTATTTTCAATACTTCTTTGGCTTTGGAAATGATCATCATAATGATAAGGTTGAACTCAATTGGGTTTGCGGTTGTTTTGTTTTCCCGGTTTATACACCAGTCCGGATTTTTTTCCCATAAAAAAGATGCTTCAAGTGGAAATTATGAAGAAAACATCGGTCTTTGATTGACATCAGAGCTTTTTGTGTGGTAAAGAAATCGGGTTTACCACCCCTGAATCGGGAATCCATTGGAAAACAACAGCCCGGAAACGTTTTGTCGAGATTGGAACACAGCGATTTTTCCGGCTTTGATAAATTAAACCCAAACGTATTTAGGAAATTAGTATCATGATCTGTACAACTGTTAGGGAAGGGGAAGACTGTGTGTTCATGACAGCCGCGGGCTGCAGCTACAATGAAGGCAACTGCCTGCCAGTCGTGGAGGAATGCATGGGATGCCAGAGAATGTCTGAATATCCCACCGGCATGTATTGCAAGGCAGCGCCGGATCCGTCCCTGAAATGGAAAAACGGCTCCTGCAACATGGCCACGCATATCAAGACCACTGTCGAGAGCAAGAAACAGAAAATCAACCCGATCAAGGCCTCCAAGAGAAGATAAGTCATTTGACCACAATTTTAAAACTCTGTGGTTTTTCATCTTCAACAAAAAGCCACAGAGTTTTTTTTTGATTTTTTTGTGAGGAGTCTGACCATGAACGTGATAGCAAAGGAACTGAACTCCCTGATCTCACAGGCCAATCCCCATATCATGGCAATGTTGTCGGATATGGGAAAGGCCCTGTTTTTCCCCAAAGGCATATTGAGTCAGAGTGCGGAAGCCAAGGCCAGGGCCCATAAAATCAATGCCACCATCGGTATTGCCAAACAGCGCGGCAGTGTAATGAATCTGTCCGCAGTCACCCGGTATGTGGCTGGCATCGAACCGGATGAATATCTGCCCTATGCGCCGTCATTCGGTCTGCCAGGGCTGCGGGAAAAATGGAAAAAAGATCTGTATGAAAAAAATCCATCCCTGAAAGGAAAGCATATCAGTCTGCCGGTGGTCACCTCGGGTATTACCCATGGGGTCAGCGTGTTTTCCGACATGTGGGTCGATCCGGGGGATGTGATCATTCTGCCGGATATGATGTGGGGCAACTACAACATGACCTTTACGGTGCGCAACCGTGCGAAAATCGTTCACTTCCGGGCATATGATGAGGCACTGACCCGGTTTGATCTGGATGATTTTGAATCCGTGATCCGGGCACAGGCGAAAAATAATGATAAAATCATCACCGTGCTGAACTTTCCTCACAACCCCAGCGGTTACTCACTGAATCAAAAGGAGGCCGACCGGGTGGCGGACATTCTTCTGGACATTGCACAAACGGGCACCCATGTGGTGGCGGCCTGTGACGATGCCTATTTCGGGCTGTTCTTTGACCAAGAAACCAGCAGGGAATCGCTGTTTGCCAAACTGGCCGGCCGACATGAGCGTCTGGCTGCCATCAAGCTGGATGGCGCCACCAAGGAAGATTACGTGTGGGGATTGCGGGTGGGATTCATCACCTACGGCATGGCGGCAGATCCCGCATACATGGATGAATTGCATCTGTCCTTAGAAAAAAAGACCGCCGGCTGTATCCGGGGAAATATTTCCAATGTCTCCCATCTGGGGCAGACCATTCTTTTCAAAGCCATGGCGGATCCGTCCTATCACGCCCAGAAACAGGAAAAATTCACCTTGCTCAAACAGCGGGCAGCCAGAATCAAGACGGTACTGGCGGATCCGGCGTACCGGTCCGGGTTTGACGTGTATCCGTTCAATTCCGGATACTTCATGTGCATTCGACTGAAAGATGTGAATGCGGAGCAATTGCGACTGCACTTGCTGGACAGATACGGGGTCGGTCTGATTGCCATCGGGGAACGCAACATCCGGGTGGCGTTTTCCTGTCTGGAAGAAACCGATGTAAAAACACTGTTTGATATCATCCTGCAAGGAATCACGGATCTTCGCAGCGGTTGAGGCGCTTTCCCGGACATGATTTGACATGAGTTCTTTTGACTTCAAAACCGCGTTTAAATGGCTGTTGAATTTTGTGCTCATCGGCATGATCGCCGGCCTGGGAGCAGTTCTATTCCACTACCTGTGCGGCCTGGGCATGCATTATTTTCTGGACATGATGGCAGGTTACCGACCGGATGCCCCGGCCGGGGAACACGCACTGCTGCCGCCCACCAACACGCCGTTTAACCGATGGATGCTGCTGATTTTACCGGCTTTGGGTGGCCTGGTATCCGGCTGGCTGGTATATACCTTTGCACCAGAGGCGGAAGGCCACGGCACAGATGCGGCCATTGATGCATATCACAACAAAGGGGGGAAAATCCGAAGCCGGATTCCCTTCATCAAGACCATCGCCTCCACCATCACACTGACCACGGGCGGATCCGGGGGCAGGGAAGGGCCCATCGCGCAAATTGGTTCCGGTTTCGGGTCGTTTCTGGCCTCCCGGCTGAAATTATCGGAACGGGAGCGGCGCATCATGATGGCCGCCGGTATCGGGGCCGGGGTGGGCAGTATTTTCCGGGCCCCCCTGGCAGGGGCTTTGTTTGCCGCCGAAGTGCTCTACCGGGACCCGGATTTTGAATCCGAAGTCATCATTCCGGCCGGAATTTCTTCGGTGGTGGCTTATTGCATGTTCTGCCTGGTGTACGGGTGGGGGTCTTTGTTCGATTCACCGGGTTTCAAGTTCCAGAACCCCCTGGAACTGGGGCCTTATATCGTTCTGGCCGGAGTCCTGGTTGTGTTCGGGTATGTCTATGTCAAAGTGTTTTACGGCATGGTGGGGGTTTTCAAAAAACTCAAAGTCCCCAATCATATCAAACCCGCCATCGGGGGACTGTGCACCGGCATCATCGGATTTTTCCTGCCTTATACCCTGGCATTTGGTTATGGCATGGCCCAGAACGCCATTTTCAACCAGGTAGCCATCTCCACACTGATCGCCCTGGCCATCGGCAAAATTTTCACCACCTCGTTTTCCATCGGTTCCGGGGGCAGTGGCGGGGTGTTCGGCCCGTCCGTGGTGATTGGCGGGGCTTTGGGCGGGGCCGTTGGCAAAGTGTTTCATCTTCTCCTTCCCACGGTGGTGACCCAGCCGGGGGCGTTTGTGATCGTGGGAATGGCCGGATTTTTCACCGCCGTTTCCAATACGCCCATTTCCACCATCATCTTTGTCAGCGAAATGACCAACTCCTATCACCTGCTGTTGCCCAGCCTGCTGGTCTGTTCTCTGTGTTATCTTCTGTCCCAGCGGTTCACCATATTTGAGAACCAGGTCAAATCCCGGGTGGATTCACCGGCTCATGCCGGAGAATTCATGATGGACATTCTTCAGACCATGAAGGTGGGAAATCTGGAACATCTGCTCAAAAAAGTCCAGTGTGTCAGCGAAAACATGTCTTTTTCAGAATTCAAGTCTCTCTACCAGATCACCAAACAGCATTATTTTCCGGTACTCAACGCCAACGGGGAATTCACAGGAATTTTTTCATCCAATGACATCCGGGAAGTGATGTTTACCATTCATATTGAAGATCTGGTGGTGATGAAAGACATTATGATTTCGGATTTAATCACCACCACACCTGCCGAAGACCTGAATACGGTACTGCACAAACTGACACAGAAAAATATCGACGCACTACCGGTGGTGAATGAAAACAACCCCCGGGAACTGATCGGGCTGATCTACCGGCGGGATATTATCGCCCATTACAATCAACACATTCAAGGGATTCGGGCCGCCCATTCAAAAGACCACCGCCACGAAAAAAAATCTGAAACACAGGCCGATCAGGCATGATTCATTCATAATTCACCTGATGGAGAAACAATCCCCTGGCCGGTGCTGTGGCCCCGGCCAGGGAACGCTTTTGCCCAGACATAATGTTTTCAAACATTCGGGGGGTTATTTTTCCATGCCCCGCATCCACCAGCGTCCCCATCAGATTCCGAACCATGTTTTTCAAAAAACCGTCTGCGCAGATTTGAAATACCAACCGGTCATTTTTTAGGCGGTCCATCCGGGCCATGAACACCGTGCGCACGGTGGACCGCCTCGGAGAGCCCGCATTTTCAAACGACTTGAAATCATGGGTGCCGCATATCCGTTGGCAGCACTGATTCATCGGTATTAAATCCAGGGGGCGGTGAACGTGCCAGACATAATTTCGTCCGATGGCACAGGGATCTTGCCGGTTTAGAATATAATAATTGTATTCCTTTGAAACCGCGGAATACTGGGCATGAAAACTATCCGGTACCTGGACACAGTCTTTTAGGACTATGGGATGTTTCATCAGCCGGTTGACCCCTTTTTTCAATGTGAAAGGATCCATACCTGTTTCCGCACAAAACGAGGCCACCTGTGCCCGGGCATGAACCCCGGCATCGGTCCGACCGGAGCCGGCAAGGGTGACGGGCTGGTTCAAGATTGTGGACAGTACCTGTTCCAGTGCTCCCTGGATGGTGGGGTTATCCGTCTGTCGCTGCCATCCGGAAAACCCGGTCCCATCATATTCAATGGTGAGTTTAAAGGTCTGAATCATGAAGATTTTCAGGTGCTTTGGTCCCGGCCAGCCGCTGACTGGCCTGATGGATCTGCAAGGCCAGTCGATGGGCGGACCGGTCACCCAGCATCCGGGTATAGGCCAGATAGAATGCCTTATAGGCGGCGGCAATGGCCGGTTTGATCTCCAATCCTTTTTGTGTGGGAAAAATGGCAATGTTTTTGCCGCAATTTTTTCTTCTTACCAGCTTTTTTCGGGCCAACGCATCGATGAACCGCGTAATGGTGGAGGGGGTCAACTGCAGCAGTTCTCCCAGTTTTTTGGGATTGATACCGGGATTGTCATACAGGATCAAGAGTAGTGACGCATGGGCCGGAGAAAGCTTCAGCGACGCGAACTCCGCTTCCGCCAGTTTCAGCAGCTGCCGAGACATCGCGTTGACACTGAAAAACAGGCAGTCTTCAAGAAAATGCCCTCGTGATTCCGACTGGTGTAAATCTTTTGCCCGGACTGTGATATCATTTATCATGGTTCAGAACGTTATCTTCCGTTTCTATTTATGCCGATGTTGCCGCTCATTTCAAATCCTGTGTTTCTAACAGGAATACCAGTGGAAATAATCGGTGTCAATCCATTTACACCATCAATCACGAAAGCTATAATATTAAATTTATACTGACTGGTGACAAGAAAGAGGCATCTGAAATGAAAGGATTCGCTTTTGCCGGTATCCATGCCGGCATCAAGAAAAACGGACACAGGGATCTGGGGCTCATTCTGTGCGAGAAGCCTGCGACGGCGGCCGCTGTTTTCACAAAAAACAAGGTCAGGGCCGCTCCGGTCATACTGGGTCAGCAGCAAATCAAAAAAGGGGCCTGCCAGGCGGTGCTGGTAAACTCAGGGAATGCCAACTGCTTTACCGGAACACAGGGGATTGAAGATGCGCGCCGTTCCATCCGGATCGTAGCAGATATCTTCAAGATTCCGGAAGATCTGATCATGGTGTCTTCCACTGGCGTAATCGGGGCTCCGCTGCCCATGGACAAATTTGAAACCGGAATTCCGAAGCTGAAAACCCAGATTCATACCGGTACGCTGGCTGATTTTGCCACCGCCATTCTCACCACGGACCTATCCACCAAGACCGTTGAGATGACGGCGGATATTGAAACAGCCGGGGGCCGTCAGACCATTGCCATGACAGGGGTGGCCAAGGGATCAGGCATGATCAGACCGGACATGGCCACCATGCTGGCCTATGTGCTCACCGATGCGCATATCAGCGCTGTGGACCTGAGACGGGCATTAACGGCGGCCTGTGACAAATCATTCAACCGTATCACCGTGGACGGGGACACCTCCACCAATGACACCCTGCTGTGTCTGGCCGGCGGCACCGGCAACGCCTATATCAATGATGATGCCTCCGGAACCGTATTTCAGGATCTGCTGGAAAAAGTCTGCCTGGAGCTGGCCACACAGATTGTCAGAGACGGGGAGGGGGCCACCAAGCTGGTGCGTATCTGGGTCAAAGGGGCCGCGACAAAGCAGGACGCATTTAAAGCGGCCGAAGCCATCGCCCATTCCAACCTGGTCAAGACCGCCATTTACGGAGAAGACCCCAATTGGGGACGGATCACGGCTGCGGCCGGCCGGTCTAAGGCAACCGTGGACCCGGACCGGATGGACCTGTATTTTGGCACGGTGGGCCTGGTCATTCAGGGCAAATGGCAGGGAACAACCGTGGAAAAACAGGCGGCTGAAGTGATGAAAGAGGCCGATATCCTGATCACCCTGAATCTGAATCTGGGGGATTACCAAGATTCTTTTCTGTTCTGTGATTTCAGTGAAAATTATGTCAAGATCAATGCCGACTACCGCTCCTGAACCTGACAATCAGCTGATGCGGCTGCAGAAATTTCTGGCCCGGGCCGGGGTGTGCTCCAGAAGGGCCGCAGAAGAGCTGATTGTCAGCGGCCGGATCCAGGTTAACGGGGGACGGATCACCGCGCTGGGCACCAAGGTGGATCCTAAAACCGATGTGGTCCTGTGTGACGGCACCCGGGTCTGCCTGCCCGAAGAAAACGCGTTCGTCTATATTGCCGTTAACAAACCCGAGGGCGTGGTCACCTCCTGTGCCAGAAAACATGGAGACAGAATTGTTCTGGACCTGGTACCTCTGCCGGACCGGGTCTATCCGGTGGGACGGCTGGACAAGGATTCCCGGGGGCTGGTCCTGCTCACCAATGACGGGGACCTGCACAACAAACTGTCTCATCCCTCCCACAATCATGAAAAAGAATACCGGGTAACCACCGCACTTCCGGTCAAAGACAGTGATCTGGATGCCATGGCCCGGGGCATGATCCTTCAGGGGAAAAAAACCCGCAAAGCGAAAGTGTCTCGGATTTCATCCCGCCGTTTTGCCATTGTGCTCAAGCAGGGACTGAACCGGCAGATCCGCAAAATGGTGGGCAAAACCGGGAACCGCGTTACCGTGCTGGAACGGGTCCGCATGGCCAATGTGATTCTGGGAAACCTGGCTCCGGGAGCCTGGCGGCACCTGACCCCCGAAGAGATTGACGGGCTAACCCAGTGAACGGATGCCGACGGCGGACCGGATCTTTTCCAGAAACGGTACGGAAAACGCCCGGGCCTTTTCCGCCCCTTTGGCCAGAATATTTTCGATGTCTCCTGGATTTCTGATCAGTTCATCATAGCGCCGACGGGGTTCGCTTAGAATGGCATTGATATACTCGAACAACGCCTGCTTCATCACGCCCCAGGCGATCCCCTCCCGATACCGGTCTGCCATGGACTTTGTTTCCGCTTCCGTCGCAAAGGCCCTGTAAATGGAAAACAGGGTGCAGGTGTCGGGATCCTTGGGGTCGTCCGGTGCCAGGGAATTGGTCTGGATTTTCATGATCATTTTTCGCAACCGTTTTTCCGTGTCAAACAGCGGAATATAATTGTTGTAGCTTTTGCTCATTTTTCTGCCGTCCAGACCGGCCAGGACCGCAGTGTTGTCATCCACCACCACCTCGGGGAGAACAAACAGATTTTCATAGACGTGATTGAACCGGGCCGCTATATCCCGGGTCATTTCCAGATGCTGGACCTGGTCTCTGCCCACCGGCACTTTTGCGGCATTGAACATGAGAATATCGGCAGCCATGAGTATTGGATAGGAGAACAGCCCCATGGTAATGCCCTGGTCCGGATCTTTGGTGCCGGCGGATTCATTTTCCTGAACCCCGGCCTTGTAAGCGTGGGCTCGGTTCATCAGCCCCTTGGCGGTCAGGCAGGTCAAAATCCAGGTCAATTCCGGAATTTCAGGAATATCCGACTGCCGGTAGAACACGCAGTTGTCATGATCCAACCCCAAAGCGATCCAGGCCGCGGCGATTTCCAAAGTAGACTGCCGCCGTTTTTCAGGGTCATGGTTTTTGATCAAAGAGTGATAATCGGCCAGGAAATAATAGGAAGTCAGGTTCGGATCCCTGCTGGTGGCCACGGCCGGTCGGATCGCTCCCACAAAATTGCCCAGATGCGGGGTGCCGCTGGTGGTGATACCGGTCAGAAAATCTGCATTTTTCATTCAACTGTCTTTCATTATAAAAATTTATTAAAAGAACTGGATTCAACCATAAAGTGCGGCTTTTATCAATATTAAATCAACCCGTTTTCACGGGCAAATGCTTTGGCAAATGTTATCTCCTTTTCCCGGGTGTCCAGATTTCCATCCAGCCGGGCATTGAGCACTTCGTTTAAGATTTTTGTAAATGCCGGTCCGGGCTTGACCCCGATTTTAATCAGGTCTCTGCCCTGGATCCGGGGCTTCACATGCCGGTAATCGGTATAAAAATTGGAGATGTCTTTACGCACTGCCTCGTTCTTGGTCAACGCCATGATGTAGAGGATAAACACCGTGTTGAAATTGATCAGTGCCCAGTAGAGCTCCTGCCGGGAAACCGGGTGGTTGGATTCGATGAAACTGAGACGGTTTTCCGCCTTGTAGCGTGTTTCCAGCAGCAGCTGTCGTTCACCGGCCGGGATCATGAGCCGGTCACAGATCTGTTCACTGACCTTGAACGTGCACCGGTTGAGCAGCACCATAAAATACACGGCCCATCTGGGGTACCTTTCTTCCACATACAGCAAATCATGCCAGACCAGGGTTTTGTTGGCGGATTCCAGCATCTGATAGGTCACCGGGATAATTTCAAGCCGGGGATGGATCACTTTTTCCAGGCCGAAATCCGTCATGCTGTGAATGGCAGGAATGGGATTTTCCTCACTGAGGATCTGTTTGAGTTCCGACAGCACCCGCAACCCGCTCAGATGTTTGAAGCAGTCCACTTTCATGGCGTTGCGGATAAGATTGGCGGTGACCTTACCGATCTCGAATCCGAACCGGTTGGCAAACTTGATGGCCCGGAAAATACGGGTGGGATCCTCCACAAAACTCAGGTTGTGAATAGTGCGGATGGTTTTGTCCTTCAAATCCCGGCTGGCTCCGAAATAATCGATCATGGTGCCGAAGGTCTGCGCGTTCAGGCTCAACGCCAGGGTATTGATGGTGAAATCTCTGCGGGCCAGGTCCCGCTTGATGGAACTTTTTTCAACGATGGGCAGGGCCGCGGGAAAATCATAATATTCCAGCCGGGCCGAGGCTACATCCACTTTCAGGTGATCGGAAAAAATGATCACAGCCGTACCGAATTTTTTATGGGTGTTCACCCGGCATTTCAATTTTTCCCCCACATGCCTGGCAAAGGCAATGCCGTCGCCCTCCACCACGATATCGATGTCATCCACTTTTCGATGCAGCAACAGATCCCGGACAAACCCGCCCACCACATAGATGCTGAGACCCAGTTCATCGCCGGCTGCGCCGATGGATCTCAGCAGATCCATGGTTTGGTCGTCCAGGCGCTGGTCCATGATATTATGAATCTGGCGTTTTCGGGCGTTCTGTTTTTTAAACACCAGTTGATCCGTGCGTTTCACCGCCTTGTCATGCTGAACCAGAAAATTGAGCAGGTCCGTGCGCGTGATGACTCCCTTGATTTCACCCTGATCAATCACTGGAACAATCCGCTGTTTTTTTTCTATGATCTGGTATTCGATTTCAGCCATATTGGCATCAGATGAGACAAATGTGGCTTCCGAATTCATATATTCTTCCACCGGCCGTTCCCTGAGCTTGTGGAAAAGCATTTTTTCAACAACCTGACGGGTGATGTATCCTTCATACGCATTGGTTTCAGGATTCACTACCAGCAATGTGTTGATATTATACCGTGTCATGGTTTTGCCGGCCTGTTCACAGGAAGCTCCCGGTTCAATGGTGATGGCTGGAGATGACATCAGAGACCGGGCCACCTGAATCTTTCGGGTTTCTTTTTTCACCTGGTCAATGAGCAGATGTTCCACCTGGGCCAGCGTATGGTTCTCCACCTTGGCGGAAGCGGCATAGGCATGGCCCCCGCCGCCGAACCTGGACAGAATCCGGCCCACATCCACCTCAGGTATCCGGTTTCTGGCAATGATATGCACTTTGTTGCCCATGAGTACCACGGCAAAATACAGATCCAGATTTTCCATGCGCATCACTTTCTGAACTATGGATGCCAGGTCCGTGATATAGGTGGGAGAGGAGATAGTGGACACATACACATCCATGCCATTGATCTGATGCCGGATCATTTCATTGAGCAGGTCATTGAGCCAGGAAACCTGCTCGGCCTTGATTTCTCTGACCACCAGACTGACGATGGTGTTGAGACTGGCGCCACAGCCCAGCAGGAAACCGGCCTGAAGAAAATCCGCGGGGGTGGTGGATGCGTAGGTGAACACGCCGGTGTCTTCATATATACCCAAAGCCATGACCGTGGCTTCCTCCGGGGTGACCGGAACATTTTTTTTCTGAAGAATCTCGCATAATATGGTGGTGGTGGCCCCATAGGATTTGAATATCTCCATGGTCGGGGTCACATCATCAGGTCCGGGCGGATGATGATCATACACATGAACCGCCACGTTTTTGTTGTCCAGCAGCGTCTTGACACCCGACAGGCGGTTTTTCTGACGGGTATCCACCAGCACCAGGGTACGGGTTTCTGAAAAGTCAAAGACGGCCGGGTCAGCCATGTTGAAGAGATAGCCCATGGAATGGATGAAAAAATCCCGCAGGGTTTTTTCCTGGGATCCGGGAAAAATGATCCGTGCGTCCGGATACAGCTTCTGGGCAGCGAGCATGGCGGCGATGGCGTCATAATCCGCGTTCACATGACTGGTGATGATGGTTCGGGCGGTATTGCTTTTTTTTTTGAGTGCCACGTCACAACTCCTGTTGAGATTGACTATCGGATGTTATATAGACTATCTGAAATGTTTTTACAAATTTTACAAATCCCAGCTGAAAAACTTCATCATCCATGGCCGATGAATCTGCACCGAACCTGACGATGACCCAGATTTTAAGGATACGTTATGCCGGCTGTATATCTGTGGAAAGGAAAGAATCCCAGAGGAAGATCCATCAAGGGAGAAATGGAGGCGGAAACCCCAGAACAGGTCCGAAATGTCCTGATTCGACGAAAAATCACTCCGGGAAGAATCAGAAAAAAGCCCAAGGATCTGTTTGAAAACATCTCGTTTTTACAGCCCCGGGTCAAGGAAAGCGATGTCATCATTTTTGCCAGACAGTTTTCCACCATGATCGATGCCGGCGTGCCCCTGCTTCAGTGCCTGGAAACCCTCCATGCGCAACAGGAAAATCCCACCTTTAAAAAACATCTGAAAAAAATCAAGGAATCGGTGGAATCCGGTGAAACCTTTGCCGATGCCCTCAGAAAATTTCCTTCGGATTTCAACGAGTTGTTTGTCAATATGATTGCCGCGGGCGAGGCCGGCGGTATCCTGGATGTCATCTTAAACCGGCTGGCTGCGTACATGGAAAAAATGGCAAAACTCAAAAAACAGGTCAAGGGTGCCATGACCTATCCCATCATCACCATCATCGTGGCCATTATCGTTGTGGGAATCATTCTGGTGTTCGTCATTCCCGTGTTCGAAGAAATGTTTGCCAGCATGGGATCGGCCCTGCCGGGTCCCACACTGATGGTAGTGGCGTTGAGCAACTTTGTGGTGGCCAATATCGGATATATTCTGGTCGCAATGATCGGGAGTGTGTTTCTGGTCCGGCGGTTCCATAAGACAAAAAAAGGGCGGGTACTGATGGATGATCTGTTTCTGCGTCTGCCGGTCATCGGTATTCTGATCCGTAAAGTGGCGGTGGCCAAGTTTATGCGCACCACCAGCACGATGCTCTCTTCAGGTGTTTCCATTCTGGAGGCCCTGGACATCGTCGGCCGTACCGCTGGAAATAAAATCGTGGAATTTGCGATTCAGGATGTCAAATCCGGGATCGCTGAAGGCCGGTCCATGGCGGATCCGCTGCTGGAAAGCGGGGTATTCCCCTCCATGGTCTGTTCCATGATCGCGGTGGGAGAGACCACGGGGGCCCTGGACACCATGATGGAAAAAATTGCGGATTTTTATGACGACGAGGTGGACCAGGCCGTCAAAAACCTGACGGACCTGATCGAGCCGTTTATGCTGATTTTTCTGGGTGTGGTCGTGGGCGGGCTGGTCATCGCGATGTATCTTCCCATTTTCACCATGGCAGGCAACATTGGATAGATTCATACCCGCCGATCCGTTTCCGGACCCAACAGACAGGGGCCGACAGGATCTTAAAATCGAACAAAATCTTGACAAACATCAGACAAACAGTCTATTTTAATATGTTTTAGCATTTTTGAAACTCCAAAAAAACAACGGAACGGAAACAATACATTCATGGACAAGGATACCCGGGTCATCCAGGCCAGAAAAGAAAAAATAACGGCAATCAAGGAAATGGGAATTCCCCTCTACCCCAATGACTTCAAAATTTCATGCACTGTGGCGCAGCTGCGGCACACCATTGACACAGACCCGTCCTCTTTGGGCGAAGCCGGCAGAACATTCAGACTGGCCGGCCGAATGATGGCCATCAACAAGATGGGAAAATCCTCTTTTGCCCGGTTCAAGGACGGCTCGGACCAGATGCAGATCTATATTCAGAAAAACAAAGTGGGAGACGACACATACGACCTGTTCAAAAAGCTGGATATCGGGGATTTCATCGGTGTGACTGGCCCTTTGTTTCAGACAAAAACCGGAGAGTGGACCATCCTGGCGACCGACTTCAGACTGCTGTCCAAGGCATTGCGGCCTCTGCCTGAAAAATTTCACGGCATCCGGGATCCGGAAAAACGGTATCGGCAGCGCTACCTGGATCTGATTATGAACGAAGACACACGAAACATTTTTGTCACCCGAAGCAAAATCGTGTCGGCCATGCGCCGTTTCTTTGAAGACCACGGGTTCATGGAGGTGGAAACCCCCATGATGCAGCCGCTGCCCGGCGGGGCCGAAGCAACTCCCTTCAAGACCTGGCACAATGCGCTGGGCATGGAGCTGTATCTGCGGATCGCCCCGGAACTCTATCTGAAGCGGCTGGTGGTGGGGGGATTTGAAAAAGTGTTTGAAATCAACCGCAACTTCAGAAACGAGGGCGTGTCCACCCGGCACAATCCGGAATTCACCATGGTGGAATTCTACCAGGCTTACGCAGATTATCAGGACCTGATGGCATTGACCGAAAACATGTTCGCCTTTATTGTGAAATCCATCACCGGGGGCACCGAGATTGACTACCAGGGCCATGCCATTGATTTCACACCTCAATGGCGGAAGATGTCCATGATGCAATCCCTGTCGTCCATCGGCGGCATCTCCCCTGACATGCTTAAAGATACCCAGGCCCTGCTGGCCTTTGCAAAAGACCGTCAGATTCAGATCACCAAAACCGAAAGTCACGGCAAAATCCTGACCAAACTGTTTGATGTACTTGTGGAACCTGAGCTGATCCAGCCCACGTTCATTACCGGATACCCAGTGGAAGTTTCTCCATTGTCCCGTAAAAGCGAAACCGATCCGAATCTGACGGACCGGTTCGAACTGTTCATTGCCGGCCGGGAGATTGCCAATGGGTTTTCTGAAATCAATGATCCGGAAGATCAGTACAACCGGTTTCTCATGCAGGTCCGCCAGCGGGACGAAGGAAACGATGAAGCCCATATAATGGATGCCGATTATGTGGAAGCCCTGGAATACGGGATGCCCCCGACAGCCGGGGAAGGCATCGGCATCGACCGGCTGGTGATGCTGCTCACCAATGCCGCCTCCATCCGAGAGGTGATCCTTTTCCCGCACATGAAGCATAGCAACTGATCCTCCATGTCTGTGGAACTGTTCATAGCCCGGCGCTATCTCAAGGCCAAACGGAAAGAAGGTTTCATCTCGTTGATCACCTTTCTGTCCGTGACCGGTGTCATGGTGGGAGTGATGGCTCTGGTGGTGGTGATTGCCGTCATGAACGGGGCGGAGACCGAATTCAGGCGCCGGATTCTGGGTCTGGAACCCCATATTCTGGTCATGAATTACCAGGGCACGTTTGACAATTACGGTGCCGTGCTAAAGGATATCCCCAGGCATCCCCACATCCGGGATGCGTCTCCAATCCTGTTCGCCCAGGCCATTATCCGGACGCGCCATGCCATGTCCGGTGCTATGGTGCGCGGCATTGTCCCGGACAACAGTGCATCCCTGATTCAGGGATTTGACACGCCCGCTTTGAATGATGCCCTGGCGGTTCAAAAAGATGCCGGCAATCTGCCGGGCATTATTCTGGGAAAAGAACTGGCCCGGTCCGTTGGCGCTGTGAGCGGAGACACCATTATTCTCATGTCCACCCGGTCCGTGATCTCTCCCATGGGACAGATTCCAGCAATGAAACAGTTCGTGGTTCAGGGAACTTTTTCCTCGGGTATGTCCGAGTACGACGGCATGCTGGCCTATGTCCATCTGGACCAGGCCCAGGCTTTGACAGGGGACCGGAATAAAATATCCGCCATCGGTATATGGGTGGATGATGTTTTCAAGGTCAAGGAGATCCGAAAAAATGCGCTGGGGGATCTGGAAAGACATCCGTTCTATGTCCGAGACTGGATGGACATCAACCAAAGCCTTTTTTCCGCTCTGAAACTTGAAAAAACCGCCATGTTCATCATCCTGACTCTGATTATACTGGTGGCGGCATTCAACATTGCATCGGCGCTGATCATGCTCGTCATGGAAAAAACAAAAGACATTGCCGTGCTCAAAGCCATGGGCGCCAACCATCGGATGATTCGTAAAATATTCATTATCAAGGGCCTGGTCATCGGCATGATCGGCACCCTGCTGGGAACCCTGTCCGGCATCGGCATCTGTGTGCTGCTCAAACGCTATGATTTCATTCGGCTGCCCCAGGCCTATCCGTTTTCCACACTGCCGGTCCAACTGGATCCCCTGGATGTGCTGGCCATCTCCGTGAGCGCGATAATTATCTGCTTTCTTTCCACTTTGTACCCGTCCTGGAAAGCTTCAAACATGGACCCTCTGGAGGCCATTCGATATGGATGACGCCGGATCGGTTCTCATGCGCTTGACGCAGATCACCAAAACCTTTGGGGCGCCACCGGATGTGATAAACATTCTGGACACATCCGATTTCACAATCACCCAGGGGATGACGCTGGCCGTGGTCGGGCCGTCCGGTATCGGCAAATCCACGCTTCTCAATATCATCGGAACCCTGGATCGGCCCGATAACGGAAAGGTGCTGTATCAGGATCAAAACCTGCTTTCCCTGAGACAGGATCAGCTGGCAGTGTTCCGAAACCAGCGCATCGGGTTTGTGTTTCAATTTCATTACCTGCTCCAGGGGTTTTCCGCCATGGAAAATGTGATGATCCCGGGACTCATTGCCCGGAAATCAAAAAAAATGGTTGAAAAACTGGCCGAAAATATGCTTGAAAGGGTAGGGCTGGCAGAACGATGTCATCATCGTGTGGAAGACCTGTCCGGAGGAGAACAGCAGCGGGTGGCCATTGCCAGGGCACTGGTGTTGAACCCGGACATGCTTCTGGCGGATGAGCCCACCGGCAATCTGGATGAAAAAAATGCGGACAGCATCCATTCACTGATCACTGAATTGAACAAAGAGCTGGGCATGACCGTGATCGTGGTGACCCATAACATGAAACTGGCACATATGATGGAAAAAATGGTGACGATTCAAAACGGAAAAATCTTACCGGCATATGAAAGGGACTGATATGAAAAAATGGTTGCTCATTGCAGCGCTGACATGGATGGTACTATGCGGGCTGACCCTCAATCTTTATGCTGAACAAACGGTCAGTGTCGCTGTGTTTCCTTTTTCCGTTCAAGCTTCACAGCCCCACGAATCCATTGGCATTGATCTGCCCCGTCTGCTTGGAAGCCGCCTGGAACAGGAAGGCACCCGGGTCGTTTATGTCACGGAATTTATCGATACCGAAGCCTGGGATGCCGCCAGGTTCCGCCAGGAAGGCATCCGCCTGGGTGTGGACCACATTATCACCGGAAATATATTCATTTCCGGCAACAGTATCAGCATTGACACGCATATGCATCCCATACATGAACCCGGGCCGCCCCTGCCTTTTTTTTCCCAGTCAGATGCTCTAGAGGAACTGCATGCAGCTGCCGGAAACCTGTCCAGGGCGATTATCGGGCAACTGTATGAAAAACGTATTATCAATACCATTTCTGTGACCGGCAACCGGCGGGTGGATACGGACGCGATATTGCGGGTGATCTCATCGAGCCCGGGTGACCTCATGAATCAGGAAAAATTGTCCAAAGACCTGGAACAGGTCTATAAGATGGGATTTTTCGATGATGTGGTGGTCAAAAAAAACGAACTGGACCAGGGTGTTGAAATTATTTTCAATGTCACGGAAAAACCCAGTGTCAGAAATATCAAATTTTCCCAGAACCGTGTGTACAAGGATGATGAACTGGCTGCAGTGGTGGATACCAGCACCGGATCCATCCTCAATGTCTATAAAATCAATGCGGACGTGGAAAAAATCAAACGCCTGTATACTGAAAAAAACTACCACAACTGCGAAGTTCATTATGACATCACCTCATTGGACAACAATCAGGCCGATATTGTGTTTGTGATCGAAGAGGGAGAAAAAATCAGAATCGAATCCATCGTGTTTGAAGGAAACACCCATTTCAACGACAAAAAACTGAAAAAAACAATTCAGACCAGAGAAAAAGGGTTCTGGTCCTTTATCACCTCTTCCGGGGACCTGGATGAAAGCGAGCTGTCAAATGATGTGCTGCGCCTCGAATCATTGTATAAAAACAACGGATTCATCAATGTCAAGGTATCAGATCCCCGGGTAGACATGGGAGAGGAAAGCATTACCATCGGTTTCAAGATCGATGAGGGGGAACAGTACACAACAGGACAGGTGGACATTACTGGGGATATTTTGACTTCAAAGGACGATCTGTTTGACAAACTGCTGGTCAAAGAATCCGATCTATACAATCGGGAGTTGATCCGGAAGGATATGCTGGGCCTCAGTGATTATTACTCCAACCAGGGCTATGCCAACGTCAAAGTTTCCCCGCTGGTGGAAACCGATGATGTCAGCCATCAGGTCCACATCACCTACAAAATCGATCAGGGGGAACTGGTATATTTCAACCGGATCCTGATCACCGGAAACAAAAAAACCAGAGACAAGGTGATCCGGCGGGAACTGGCTGTGGGAGAACAGGGCAAATTCTCCATGAGCGGTATTCAGCGTTCCTACAGGAACCTGGCTTACAGAGACTATTTTCAGACGGTGGAGATCAACCCGGTTCCAACGGAGGTTCCCAACCAGCGGGATCTGGAAGTCAAAGTCGAGGAAAAACCGACAGGCAATTTCTCTTTCGGCGGGGGATTTTCAACGGATGACGGTCCTTTCGGCCAGGTATCCCTGGAAGAACGCAACCTGTTCGGCCGGGGCCAGAACCTCAAAATCCTGGGCAGAATCTCTGGAGAAACGGGTTTGTATGATCTTGGGTTCACTGAACCCTGGATTTTTGACAAACCGATTTCAGCCGGCTTCAATATCTATAAGCTGGAAAAGGAATTCGAATATTATGAACGCAATGCCATCGGTTTGACGCTCCGATCTTCATACAGACAGTTATGGGACTACACCACCATCGGTGTGGAATATAATGTGGAAGATTTTGAGGTTGAAAACGTTGAAACGCAATATACCAGTGTGACAGAAGGTGATTTTTTTACTTCCAGCATCAAACCGTATATCAGCTATGACTCCAGAAACCATTATTTTCTGCCCACCAAAGGGCTATTCAGCAAGCTGTCGGCCCAGTATGCCGGAGAGTTTCTGGGCGGGGACATCGACTACACCCGGTATTTGGCGGAAGCCGGCTTCTGGATGCCTCTCTTCTGGAAATTCACCGGTGGATTCCATGTGGAAGGGGGATATCTGGATGATCGGACCAACGGAGAGATCGATATCGACTGGGAACGGTTTTACCTGGGAGGCATCAATTCCATCCGGGGGTTTGACAAATATGATATCAATGTCAGTGGCCCCGGGGAAAGTATCCTGCGGGGCGGTGAAAAATACCTTCAGTTCAATGTGGAACTGATCTTTCCCATTCAGGAAGAACAGGGGGTGGCTGGGGTGTTGTTCTATGACCGGGGGGATGTCTACCGGACCAGTGAGAGTATCGATTTTGCCAAACAATATTCTTCGGCCGGTTTTGAACTGCGATGGAACTCCCCCATGGGTCCCATCCGTCTGGCCTATGGGATTGTGGTGGAAGGTCAGGATGAATACAAAACCGGAGACGGGCAGTTCGATTTTTCCATTGGCGCGTTTTTCTAACCTTTGCAAGTAAATGTTTTTTTGGAGGATATTATGAAGCATCTTTTTTTCGTAACCATCATATGGCTGTTAATAATCGGTCTGGTGCCTGCCGCATATAGTGCGGAGGCGGTAAAAATCGGGGTCATCGACTTTGAAAAAATCATGAAGGAATCCAGTGCCGGAAAAATGAATCAAAAGGACCTCAACACCCGAGGAACGGAACTCAAGAACAAACTGGAAAAGGAAAAACAGCAACTGGATGCAATCAGCCAGTCATTTGAAAAAGAAGCCCTGGTTCTCAGCGAAGAAAAAAAACGGGAGCGGGAACGGGATTTTCGAAATCAGGTCGAAGATTTCAGAATCAAGCAGCAGGATTATGCCAATGAGTTGAAGAATCTTGAAATCAAAATGATCAATGACATGCAGAAAGCCGTGTATGATATCGCCAACGAACTGGGGAAAAAAGAAAAATACACGATCATCATTGAAAAGAAGAATGCCGGTGTGATCTATATCGCCGAACAGGTGGATGTCACTGATATTGTCATCAAAAAATACAATGACGCCATGGCCCGTGGGAACTGATCGACCGTCCGGACACATTCATGAAACTGACTGTCAATGAAATTGCTGAAAAAATCCATGGCCGGGTGATCGGAGATCCGTCAACAGTGATCACCGGAATTTCATCCCTGGACCATGCAGATGTATCGGATATCACTTTTGCTGCAGACCCTGCCTTTCTGTCCCGTCTGGACCAGACCCGGGCAGGCGCCGTAATCGTTCCCGAAAAATATGAAATTCCGGATCCCTGCCCCCATCCCTGCCTTTTGATGACCGACAACCCCAGACGGGCTTTTTTTCAACTGGTGTCGCAGTTCCATCCGGCACCGGCGCCGGCGCCCGGCATCAGTCCGCTGGCGGTAATCGGAAAAAACTGCGTGCTGGGAAAAGATGTCGAAATCGCATCCCATGTGGTGATCCAGGAAGATGTGGTGATCGGAAATCATGTGAAGATCATGCCCCATGTCTTCGTTGGAAAGGGCAGCGTGATCAGAGACCACACGGTCATCAAACCCAATGTCACCCTTATGGAGAGAACCAGCGTAGGCAACCATGTCGTCATTCACTCCGGCTCCGTGATCGGGTCCGATGGATTCGGGTTTGTCCAGGATGGAGACAGCCATTTCAAACTGTCCCATACCGGCCATGTGGCCATTGGAGATCACGCCGAGATCGGTGCATGCAACACCATTGATCGGGGAACCCTGGGTATCACACGTATCGGCAACGGCGTAAAAACAGACAACCAGGTACACATCGCCCATAATGTTTCCATCGGGGATCATACGCTGGTCGTAGCCCAGGTGGGCATCGCCGGGTCCACCACCATCGGAAAACAGTCCATTATCGCTGGGAAAGCCGGTATATCCGGACACCTGACCATTGGCGACCATGTCATTGTGGGACCTTATGCCGGGGTCTCCGCTTCCGTTGCGGATAACCAGATTGTGTCGGGTATTCCTCATATGCCCCATAAGACCTGGTTGAAAGTCGTCAAGATCCTCGGCCGGCTGCCGGGCATGCGAAAAACGCTGCTGGCCCTGGAAAAACGGCTTGAATCCTTAGAACGTATCATACAAAAACCGGAGCAGTCATGATTCACCCTACCGCCATCATTGATCCATCCGCTGAAATCGATTCCCGGGTGACCATTGGTCCTTATGCCATTGTCAACGCCAATGTGCGTATCAGGGCCGGAACCACTATCGGACCCTATACCACCATTGACAAATATGTGTCCATTGGCGAAAACTGCCAGATATTTCAATATGCCGCCATCGGTGGCGCCCCCCAGGACCTGAAATTCCACGGGGAAAAAAGTTATCTGACCATCGGCAGGGGCACCATTATCCGAGAATTTGTCACCATCAACCGGGGCACGGAAGCCGGCGGCGGCATCACCCAGGTGGGGGAGCAAAACTATCTGATGGCCTATACCCATATCGCCCATGACTGCAAAACCGGCAGACAGGTTATTTTAGCCAACAATTCCACGCTGGCGGGACATATTGAAATCGGTGACCATGCCACCATCGGCGGACTGGTGGCCATCCATCAGTTCGTCAAAATCGGAGATTACGCCTATATCGGTGGCAAATCCGCCGTGGTCAAGGACATTCCTCCCTATGTCATTGCCGCCGGAGACCGGGCCACGCTCCACGGCCTGAACAATGTCGGCCTCAAACGCCACCGGTTTTCGAATCTGACCCTGGGTGAACTGAAAAAGGCCTACCGGATCTTTTTCAGGATCGGGCTGACCGTCAAGCAGGCTTCGGAACGGGTCAGGGCAGAGGTGGAACAGATTCCAGAAGTAAAGAATTTCACGGATTTTATTGTCAACTCCAGCCGGGGGATCACCCGATAGCCAGAACGATGAAAATTGGATTGATTGCCGGCGGGGGACAATTCCCCCGCTTGTTTGCAAAAAAAGCGGCTGAAAAAAAAATATCTGTGATAGCGGCCGGTTTTGTCTCGGAAACAGAGCCAGCTCTGGCTGATGATGTGGCAGCGTTTCAGTGGCTGCATTTAGGTCAGGTATCCAGGCTGGTGAAATATTTCAAAGGCCATGGCATTCAGGAGGCTGTGATGCTGGGTTCAATTCGGAAAACCAGTATTTTCAAGGATATTCGACCGGATTTAAAGGCTCTGGCCTTTATTCTCAAAACCGGCGGAAGTCATGATGATTCCATTTTGACACGGTTTGCGGATCTCATGAAGACCCAGGGCATCGATATCCGGCCCTCAACCCTGCTGCTGCCTGAATTGGTGAGCCCTGCCGGATGCTGGACCCGAAGAACCATGGACAGATCGGAACAGCAGGATGCATACCAGGGATGGAAGCTGGCCAAAGCCATCGGGAAACTGGACATCGGCCAGTGCATTGTGATCAGCAACGGGACGGTTCTGGCTGTGGAAGCCATCGACGGCACGGATGCCACGATTCGAAGGGGAGGGGATCTGGCCCGGAACAACGGGTGTCTGGTGATCAAACTGTCCAAACCTCAGCAGGATCTGCGCTTTGATCTGCCGGCCACCGGATGCGAAACCATCCGGACCATGGCGGCATCCGGAGCCAGAGCCCTTGTACTGGAGGCCGGCAGGTCCTTGTCCTTTGACCGGGAACAGATGATCGCTCTGGCGGATGAACACAAAATCGCCATCACCGCTCTAACAGATGATGATATTCCATGACCGATTCAGACAGACACATCCTGGTACTGGCGGGTGAACCTTCCGGCGATGTCCATGGTGCCGACCTGATCAGTGCCATGCGGGAACACGATTCCTCCCTGATCTTTCATGGC
>JBFLKI010000023.1:0-6606 GCA_040883135.1 Desulfotignum sp.
CCGCGTTGGTGGATATCCTGATCAATGAAACAGACGATTTTTTAAAACAATTGAACAAAAAAAAGGGGGGCATGACGCTGGTGGAATCGGACGATATCAAAGCCATTCTGGCCAGGACCGACAAAACCCCGGCCATTGTGCCGGGAGGGGCTGCCTGCAACACCATCATCGGTGTGGGGCGCCTGGGCGGCACTGCCCGGTTTATCGGCCGGCGGGGGGACGACAATTTCGGCACCCTGTTTGAAGATGCCTTGCGCTCCGCCAATGTCGAGCCCGAACATACCCTGTCCACCTCTCCCACCGGCAGCGTGATCTCCGTGATCACGCCGGATGCCCAGCGGTCCATGTTCACGTATCTGGGCGCTTCCACGGAAATGGAGCCGCACCGGATCACCCCTTCCCTGTTCGCGGATACGGCCATCACCATGATAGAAGGATATCTGCTGTTCAATCCGGAACTGATGATGGCGGCCGTTCATGCGGCCAAAAAAGCCGGTTCCATGATCGCCTTGGATCTGGCCAGCTTTGAAGTGGTCAATGCCTGCCGGGAGATTCTGGACGATCTGATCAGGGATCACGTGGATATTCTGATTGCCAATGAGGATGAGGCGGAAGCCTTTACCGGATATACGGATGAAAAAAACGCGCTTCAGGCGTTATCCGCCCATGTAACCTACGGGGTGCTGAAACTGGGAAAACGGGGCAGCGTCGTTTCCTTTAAAGGCAGTAGCACCCGGATCGAGGCCATGTCCGGAAAACAAGCCAAAGACACCACCGGTGCCGGGGACCTGTGGGCCGCCGGGTTTCTTTTCGGCATTGCCAATGGATTTCCCATTGAAAAAAGCGGGCAGCTGGCATCCGCCTGCGGCTATGAGGTGTGCCAGGTGATCGGGGCCCAGATCCCAGACGATGGGTGGGAACGGATCCGGGCCCTGATCTGACACGCCTGAGAGTCAGGTCTTGTCAAACACCTTTCTGAAAACTTCTCTGTAGGTTTTTACAAAGAAAAAATCAATGCCTTCCTTGATGTGGGCGGGCAGTTTTTCAAATTCGCTGCTCACCCCCTCGGGTAAAATGATCTCATTGATTCCGGACCGGCGGGCTGCAATGATTTTTTCCTTGATCCCCCCCACCGGCAGCACCTTGCCGGTCAGGGTGATCTCACCGGTCATGGCCAGGGGCCGGGGAATTTCCTCACCCCTGGCCAGAGACACCAGGGCCGTGGTAATGGTGATGCCGGCACTGGGACCATCCTTGGGGGTGGCCCCTTCGGGCACATGCAGGTGGATGAACGCGTCATCGAAAAATTCCGGATCGATTCGAAACAGTCGGGTATTGGCCCGTACATAGGACAGGGCAATGGAGGCGGACTCCTGCATCACATCCCCCAGCTTGCCCGTCAGCTTGATGCCGGAGCCCTTGTTGTGCACCTTGACCGCCTCGATGGGCAGAATCACTCCGCCCAGGGCAGTCCAGGCCAAACCCGTGACAATACCCACCCCCTGCATCTGTTTTTCCTTTCGGAACACCGGAGGCCCCAGGTATTCCTCCAGGGACTTGATGGTGACCCGGATCCGCTTTTTCTTTTCCTTGAGAATGGTGACAATGCTCTTGCGGATGATCTTGTTGAGCTGTTTTTCCAGGCCCCTGACACCGGCTTCCCGGGCATACCCTTCAATGAGATGCCGGATGGTGGGATCGGTGATGGTGATGGTGGTGGCCGCCACCTTGTTGCGTTTGAGCAGTTTGGGCCACAGGTGCTTTCTGGCGATCTCGATTTTCTCTTCGGTAATATAACCGGACAGGTTGATGCGGTCCATGCGGTCCAGCAGCGGCCCGGGAATGGTGTCCAGGGTGTTGGCCGTACAGATGAACAGGACCTTGGACAAATCGATGCGCAGGTCCATGTAATGATCCAGAAACTCACCATTCTGTTCCGGATCCAGTACCTCCAGAAGCGCTGATGCCGGATCTCCCTGATAGGAGGCCCCGATCTTGTCCACCTCATCGAGCATGATTACGGGATTGGCCACCCTGGTATCTTTCAGGGCCTGGACCATCTTGCCGGGCATGGCCCCCACATAGGTTCTGCGGTGCCCCTTGATCTCGGCCTCATCCCGCATGCCGCCCAGGCTGAACCGGTAGAATTTTCTGCCTAAGGCCTCGGCAATGGATTTGCCGATGGAGGTCTTGCCCACGCCCGGCGGTCCCACAAACAGGATGATGGAACCGGACACATCTTTTTTATACACCCCTGCGGCAAAGAATTCGATGATCCGCTCCTTGACGTCCGACAGACCGGCATGGTCCCGGTCCAGGACCTTTTCCGCCCGCAGGATGTCGATGTTGTCTTCGGAATACACGCCCCAGGGAAACGAGGTGATCCAGTCCAGATAATTTCTTGTCACCCCGTATTCCGATGATCCGGTTTCCAGCACCGACAGTTTTTCGATCTCCTCGTCAAACCGCTTGACCACGTGTTCCGGCGGATTGAGCTCGGCAAACCGCTCCTTGAACCGGTCCACATCCGAGGTTTTGTCATCTTTCTGAATCCCCAGTTCCTTCTGGATCGCCTTGAGCTGTTCCTTGAGAAAAAACTTGCGCTTGTTTTCGTCCACCTGGGTGTTGATATCCTTGCGGATCTGGGTCTGGAGCTTGGCGATCTCGATCTCTTTCTGCAGCAGCATGAGCACCCGTTTCATCCGCTCGATCACGGATTCGGTTTCCAGGATCTCCTGAAGCACATCCCCGGACGCCGTGGTGATGCCGGCGGCAAAATCAGTCAACGGGGACGGCTGATCCGGGCTGAACCGGCCCAGGTACTGTTTGAGTTCTTCCGAATACAAGGGATTGAGGGAGAGCAGCTGCTTGATGGAACTGATGATGGAAATAGCATAGGCCTTGAGTTTGTCCTCGTCTTCCTCCAGGGGTTTGAAATATTCCACCTGAACCACAAACGGCGGCTTGTCCGACAGAAATTTCTTGATCTTGAACCGCTCCAGGCCCTGGGCAATAAACTGAATATTGCCGTCCACCTCCACCATGTTCAGAATCCGGACCACGCATCCCACTTCCGGAAAATCTTCTTTATACACATACTTGCCCTTGACTTCGGACAGATAACTCAAGCCCAGCAGGTGATGGGAATCATTGACCGCCTTGACCAGGGTCTGTTCCCACCGCTGTTTGCTCACCACCAGCGGCTGCACCTGGGCCGGCAGATGGGGCCTGCCGGTAATGGGCACCAGGTACAGGATGTCGGGTTTGTGGCTCTGCCGGATCAGCTGGCCGCCGCCCTCCTGCGCCGATTCCGTGTTTTCTGTCTCCTCCCCGTCACCGTTCACGATTTCCGGGGTAATGGGTCTGTTATCATCGGTCATGAATCACCTCAGCTGTGACGTTGTTTTTTGTCATTAACAGCTCATACTATAATAATATTTTTTCCCATGACAACCCAAAAACCGATAATTCAGGCTTTTATAAAAGATCTGGATTCTTTGTTTCAGCCGCTTGATTTTTTTTCCCCGCCGGTTTATACAGCAGTCACCCATGACCATGCCGACCCCCCATATATTTCATGCGCAAGTCTATTATGAAGACACCGACCATTCCGGCGTGGTCTATCACGCCAATTATCTGAAATACTTTGAACGGGCCAGAGAAGCGATCATCGGCATAGACACCTTGTCCGACATGTGGCACCACCATGGCATCGGATTTGCGGTGTACAAAGCTGACCTGCGGTATCACGACGGCGCGGTTTTCGGCGACCTTCTGGAAATCCGGACCCGGTGGGAAAAACAAGGGGAGTA
The DNA here is from genome assembly GCA_040883135.1 of Desulfotignum sp. Lineage (GTDB taxonomy): Bacteria > Desulfobacterota > Desulfobacteria > Desulfobacterales > Desulfobacteraceae > Desulfotignum. The sequence goes on from JBFLKI010000023.1 coordinate 3,813, forward strand.
TCGACTGGTCTTTTTCCACGAGGCGTGGCGCCCCGGGGGAACCCGGCCCGCGGTCACGTGCACGCTGGACCTGGTCTGCCTGGGTCCTGGAAAAAAATTGTTGCCCATCCCGGATCTGCCCCCGCCGCAGTGACCCAGGATTGTCCTTTTTTCGGGCAAAACCCGGCATCATCGTCTGCCCCCCCTTTTTTTATTGACAGGCCCGGTCTTTCACGATATTCCTCTAATTTTTATGAAAGAGTCATAACGATCTGGACAGATCACATCGTTTTAACCGCATCAAGGAGGTGCCCGTGAAAGACAGACAGACGTTGCCGGATAAGCAACCCACCCCCTCAGGAATTTCCAGGCGGAATTTTCTGAAAACCCTGACAGGAACTGCCGCAGGTCTCGGTATTTCCCAGGTGTTCAACCCGGCGTTGCTCCAGGCCCTGGAAAAGGGACTGGAACGTCATCCGGTTCTGTGGATCCAGGGACAGGGATGCACCGGGTGTTCCGTGTCTCTGCTCAACAGTGTGGATCCAGCCATTGCAGATGTTCTGCTAAAAGTGATCAGCCTTCAGTTTCACCCCACTGTCAGCGAATGTGAAGGCGAACTGGCCATGAAGCACGTGTATGAGGTGGCCAGAGAATACAAGGGCCGCTTCTCGCTGGCCATTGAAGGGGCCATCCCCGTGGCGGCTGATGGCAAATACTGTATTCTGGGTGAAATCGACCACCGGGAAATCACCATGATGGACATGGTTCAGGAACTCGCCCCCATGGCCGGCTCCGTGCTGGCTGTCGGCACCTGTGCCGCGTTCGGTGGTATTCCGGCTGCCAGGGGAAATGTCACCGGCGCCACCGGTGTCCGGGATTTTTTCAAATCAAAAGACATCAGTACGCCGGTGGTGAATATTCCGGGGTGCCCGCCCCATCCGGACTGGATCGTGGGATCGATTGTCCACCTGCTGAATGTGGGAATACCGGATCTGGATTACGACGGCCGGCCGTCCCTGTTCTTTGGTGAAAACATTCACGACAACTGCCCCCGGCTCGATGATTATGACGAAGCCTTCATGGCGACCACCCTCTCCGATCCCGACGGATGCCGGATGGATCTTGGGTGCAAAGGTCCGGACACCTATGCGGACTGCTACAAGCGGAAATGGAATTCCGGCCTGAACTGGTGCGTGGACAATGCCGTGTGCATCGGTTGTGTCGAATCCGGATTTCCGGATGCCATGTCCCCGTTTTACGAACCCGCATATTAACGAACAAGACAATTTCAAGGAGATTTATATATGGCAGGCTGTCAACCGCAGGCCCAACCGGCACAGTCCGGTAAAAAAATAAAGATCGCTATCGATCCGGTGACCCGGATTGAAGGCCACTTAAAAGCTGAAGTCGAAGTCGCCGGAGGAAAGGTGGTGGATGCCCACGTCACCGGCGGCATGTACCGGGGATTTGAACAGATTCTGATCGGCAGAGATCCCAGGGATGCCACCCAGATCACCCAGCGAATCTGCGGGGTGTGCCCCACGGCCCATGCCACGGCATCGGCCCTGGCCCTGGATGACGCGTTCGGCGTGGAACTCACGGATAACGGACGGATCGCCCGGAACCTGATTCTGGGAGCCAACTACCTGCAGTCCCACATTCTGCACTTCTATCATCTGGCCGCCCTGGATTACTGCAACGGTCCGGATACGGCCCCGTTCATCCCCCGGTATGCCAACAATGACATGCGGCTGCCCAAGGAAATCAATGATGTGGCCGTGGGTCAGTACCTGGAAGCTCTGGAAATCCGGAAAATCTGCCATGAAATGGTGGCGCTTCTGGGCGGAAAGATGCCCCATGTCCAGGGAATTGTCGTGGGCGGTTCCACGGAAATTCCCACCCGCGAGGCCTTGAATGCCTATGCGGAACGATTCAAAAAGGTCAAACAGTTTGTCCTGGAAAAATATATCCCCATCGTGTACCTGCTGGCCGGTCCCTACGGTGACCTGCTCAAAACCGGTGTAGGACACAAAAACCTGGTATCCTGGGGGGTATTTCCTCTGGACAACAAAGGCAACACCCTGCTCAAACCAGGCGTTTACACTGATGGAAAAGACTATGCCGTGGATCCGGCCATGATCAAGGAACATGTGAAATACTCCTGGTTCGACGATGCCACCACCGGGCTCAACCCAATGGAAGGCAAGACCATGCCCAACCCGACCAAGCCCGGGGCCTACAGCTTCGTTAAAGCCCCCCGCTATAACGGCAAACCCCATGAAGGGGGACCTTTGGCCAGAATGTGGGCCACCAATCCGGAGCTGTCCGTCACCGGTCAGAAAGAACTGGGCGTGACACGGCTCAGAGATATCGGAGATGCCTGCTTCTCCATTCTGGGCCGTCATGTGGCCCGGGCCGAGGAAACCGCACTGGTGGCCATGGCCGTGGAAGAGTGGCTCTCCCAGGCCCAGCCCGGCAAAGAGACCTTTGTCCCGATGCCGATTCCGGATTCCGCCGAAGGCCTGGGCATGACCGAAGCCCCCCGAGGGGCACTGCTCCACTATATCGACATCAAAGACCAGAAAATCGCCAACTACCAGGTCACGTCCGCCACCATCTGGAACGCCAACCCCAGGGATGACATGGGCGTCAGAGGCCCCATCGAAGAAGCCCTGATCGGTGTCCCGGTGCCGGATGTGGAAAACCCGGTGAATGTCGGGCGACTCATACGAGCCTTTGACCCCTGACTGGGTTGCGCCGTCCACGTGCTGGACGTAGAAACCGGTCGGACCGTCAAAATCGAAGTCCCTCTCTA
>JBFLKI010000216.1:0-3424 GCA_040883135.1 Desulfotignum sp.
CGTTCCCGGATTCGGGTCTTCGGACTGCCGGTGCCGGTCCCACCTGTTTCAGTTTGACCAGCTGCCCCGGCTGTCTGCCTTTCGGCAACTGACTTCAACCGTATCAAGCAGGATATCATGACCCGGGAACCGATGGAAAGTACATATGAGCGCCAGGCGGACATGCTGGCCAACCGGGTGAAGAAGCGATACCATCACCTGCGCAGGAGGTTCGACCGCGAAAACCTGGAGATCTTCCGGCTCTACGACTGGGACATTCCGGAAATCCGGGCCGTGGTGGACTGGTATGCCGGTCACCTGGTGGTGGGAGAATACAGCCGGAAACAGTCCACCCGGGAATGGCTGCCGCTGATGGGCAGATACGTGGCCCGGGCCATGGGGGTTCCCGAGGATCGGCTGCATCTCAAGGTCCGGCGGGCCGGCATCAAGGAAGGTTCCCGGTACAAGCGGATCAATCATGTGAACCAAAAAATCCCCATGGCGGAAAGAGACCTGACCTTTCTGATCAACCCCACCGATTTCGTGGACACCGGATTGTTCTCCGATCACCGAAACACCCGGCAGATGATCCGGGAGCGGGCCGCCGGAAAAACATTTTTAAATCTGTACTGCTACACCGGCTCATTTACCTGTTATGCGGCCAAAGGGGGCGCTGCCAGAACCGTGTCCGTGGACCGGTCTGAAACTGCGGTTCAATGGGCAAAGGAAAACATGGTGCTCAACGGCCTGTGGGGACCGGCCCACGAACTGATCCAAAAGGACACCCTGGACTTTCTGTCCAGACCGTCCCCGGCCTACCGGGATTTCGAACTGGCCGTGGTGGACCCGCCCTCCTACTCCACAACCCGGTTGCGCGGCGCCCATTTCGACATTGCCAGAGACCATCCCGGCCTGCTCGACAAGGTCTTCGCGCGCATGGCCCCGGGCGGCACTGTGTTCTTTTCAACCAACCACCAGAACTTCGATCTGGACACCCGGTCTCTGTCCGTGTCCAGCATCACTGAAATCACGGAAAAAACCATTCCCGAAGATTATGTCAGCAAACGCAGGCAGATTCACCGGGCCTGGGAAATCATCGTGTAAGGCCTGATGGAGGTTCCTTCACACCGGGATCTCATGGGGATTGATTGCTCCGGTCCTGATGACCCTGAAATAAAATCTTGCAGGAACATCAAATAGGTGTATAATACTCCGTTCCAACGACCCATCAGTTCCTGTGCCCTTCCAATTGACATAAAAAATACAGGTTTTAATCACCCGCGCCGGCAAAAATTGGAAACCGGTGTGACTGCATAGATATTAAGGAAGACCATGCCTCAAAAAAATTTACCCGTAACCGGGTTCGAACAAATGAATCTGAACCCGGTTGTGTTTTCTGCGGTGAAGGATCTGGGATATGACACCCCCACCCCCATCCAGTCCCGGACCATTCCCTGTCTGATCGAGGGAAAGGATGTCGTGGCACAGGCCCGGACAGGCACGGGAAAAACAGCGGCCTTTGCGCTGCCTGTGCTGTCCCGCATCGATTTGACAAACAAAAAACCCCAGGTTCTGGTGCTGACCCCTACAAGGGAACTGGCCATTCAGGTGGCAGACGCCTTTAAAGGGTATGGCAGGAACATGCCGGGACTGAGTGTCCTGCCGGTTTACGGCGGACAAAGCTATGGTGTTCAGCTCAACCAGCTCAAACGGGGCGTCCATGTGGTGGTGGGCACACCCGGCCGCCTCATGGACCATATGAAAAAAAAGACGCTGTCTTTTTCTGATCTCTTCTGCCTGATTCTGGATGAGGCGGATGAAATGCTGAATATGGGATTTATCGAAGATGTCGAATGGATTCTGGACAAAACACCCCGGGATCGCCAGTCAGCGCTTTTTTCCGCCACCATGCCGCCACCTGTGCAGAAGATCGCCCGAAAATATCTGAACACGCCCGAGCAGATCATTCTCCCCCAGGACACGCCGGATTCCGCTGATATTCACCAGCAATACTGCATGATCGATCAACGAAAAAAAACCGGCACCTTGATCCGGATTCTTGAGTCGGTCCATTATGACGGTGTGATTGTCTTTACCAAAACCAGAGCTGCGACGCTTGAAGTGGCAAAAACCCTCCAGGCCGCCGGATTCAAGGCAGAAGCACTGAACGGGGAAATGGCCCAGAACGCCAGGGAACAGACCGTGAACCGGCTGAAAAAAGGGCACATCGATATCCTGGCGGCCACGGACGTGGCGGCCAGAGGCCTGGATGTGGATCGGATTTCCCATGTGGTCAATTTCGATATGCCGTCCCAGGTGGCGCCCTATATTCACAGAATCGGTCGAACCGGCCGCGCCGGCCGGACCGGCGAAGCCGTTCTCCTGTTAAACAGAAATGAAAAATGGCTGCTCCGGGCCATTGAAAAACAGACCGGCACAAAGATCACAGAAATGGTCATGCCGTCCGGCGAGGCCATTAACCAAAAAAGAACCGCCACCTTTTACAACCGCATTTCTCAGGTCCTGGCAGCAAAACAGGCAGATACAGAGGTTTTTGAGACCCTGGTCAACGAGTATGCCCGGCAGGAACATGTGCCTGTGGCAAAAGTGGCTGCCGCCCTGGCCAAAATGGCCCATGGCGATACCCCGTTTTTTCTGAAGGAGGCGCCTGCGAGAGGATCCCGAACAGCTGTTAGAAAAACGTCTGGAAAACCGATACTTCCCAAGAAAGCTCCGTCTGAAAAACCAGGACTTCCCGAAAAAAAAGTGCCGGTAACACCCGAAGCTCTCCATGCACCTTCGCCTGAAAAAGGGATGGAACGCTACAGGATTGAGGTGGGCACCCGCCACGGCCTGCGGCCCAAAGATATTGTGGGGGCCCTTTCAAACGAGGCCGGCCTTGACAGCCGACATATCGGGCAGATTCAAATTGAACCGGAATATTCTTTTGTGGATCTGCCCTTTGGCATGCCCGGCAACACCTTCCAGATGTTGAAAAGAACCTGGATCAGATCCCGCCGCATGGCCATTTCAAGATGCGCCTGAATCCAAAAAAACCAGTGCCGCCGTCACAGTGAAAGACATGATTGAAATTCCATTTTGACAAAATTACCCGTTTGTTTTATTGATTTGTATGAAACTAACGGGTAATTCAGGAAAAGATCATGGCATCCAACGAGTCGTCCCCCAGCAAACGCATCATTGACAGGGGGGGGTGTCGACCCCACCCGGACACGTAAGGACACTCCTTCATGAAGACAAAAAAAACCGCCGGCATACTGTGTTTTCTGGTTCTGGCCGGGGTCCTGGCAGGATTTTTCCTGCTCAGGGAGAAAAAAAACCCATCAAGCATTGTCGCTTCAGGGAATATTGAGGTCACCGATGTTTCCCTGGGGTTCAAGATATCGGGCCGTCTGGCACAGTGCCTCAAAGACGAAGGGGATGC
>JBFLKI010000024.1:0-6728 GCA_040883135.1 Desulfotignum sp.
CTGTCTCGATGCCCTTGTCAATGGCGTATTTGGCCATTTCCACGGCAATGGGGCCGGTTTCCGCGATCATGGCGGCCATGTCCAGACAGGTGTGCATGAGTTTTTCCGGCGGGGCCACCGCGTTCACCAGGCCGATGTCCAAAGCTTCTTTCGCATCCACCCGCCGGCCGGTGAAGATCAGTTCCTTGGCCTTGGCCACGCCGATGATCCGGGGCAGGCGCTGGGTGCCGCCGCCGCCGGGAATGATGGCCAGCCGGGTTTCGGTCAGTCCCATGACCGCGGTGTCGGACGCGATGCGGATATCCGATGCCAGGGCGATTTCCGTGCCCCCGCCTAAAGCGATGCCGTTCACCGCCGAAATCACCGGCATTTTCAGGTTCTGAATGGCGGTGAGCAGATTTCTGATGGTGACGATGAACTGTTTGACCTGGTCCTGGGTGAGGGTGGCGCGCTCCTTGAGATCAGCACCGGCGCAGAACGCTTTTTCACCGGCCCCGGTGATGATGACGCACCGGATCGTATCGGAGAACTGCAATGCCTCGATTTCATCTCTGAGGGCATACAGCAGGTCAAAATTCAGACAGTTCATCACGGCCGGCCGGTTCAACGTGAGAATAACGGCCTGGTTTTTTTCTTCTCGGATGAGCAGCTCCTTGGGTTCAGTCATGACGTACGCTCCATTCCGGCCTAGCAGCCGATGTATCTCGAGATGACAAGGCGCTGAACCTCGGAGGTGCCTTCACCGATTTCCAGCAGTTTCTGATCCCGGTAAAACCGTTCCACATTGTATTCTTTCATCAGGCCGTAGCCCCCGTGGATCTGCACGGCGTGGTCCACCACCCGGCTCATCACCTCGGAACAGTACAGCTTGCCCATGGCCGCCTCTTTTTCAAAGGGCCTGTGATTGGATTTCAGCCAGCAGGCCTTGTACAGCAGGTTTCTGGCACATTCAATCTCCATGGCGCAGTCCGCCAGCTTGAACGCCACCGCCTGGAATTTGGAGATGGGCTGGCCGAACTGTTCTCGTTCCTTGGCATATTTGAGGGCCAGGTCATAGGCCCCCTGGGCCCCGCCCAGTCCCATGGCACCGATGGACAGCCGTCCACCGTCCAGGGTGGCCAGCATCTGGTGGAATCCGTCCCCTTTCTTGCCCAGGATGTTTTCTTTGGGGACCCGGACATCGTCAAAATACAGTTCCGCGGTGTTGGAGGCCCGCCACATCATTTTTTTGTGCATGGGCACGGCCTTGAATCCCGGGGTGCCTTTTTCCACCAGGATGCAGGAATATTCGGGCTTGCCGTTGTCCCTGGTTCCGGTGACCGCCTGGACCGTCACGCCCATGGTCATGTCGCAGGCCGCATTGGTGATGAAAATTTTGGAGCCGTTGATCACCCATTCGTCTCCTTCCAGCACGGCCGTGGTTTTGCTGCCCCCGGCATCGGACCCGGCCGTGGGTTCGGTGAGCCCGAATCCCCAGAGTCCTTCTCCGGCGCACAGTTTCGGCAGGTATTTTTTCTTTTGTTCTTCCGTGCCGAAGTAATAGATGGGCCCGATGCCCAGGGAATTGCCCGCCGCGATGGTGGCGGCCTGGGAGCCGTCGATGCGAGCGATTTCTTCCACGGCAATGATATACGAGATATAATCCATTGCCTGACCCTCATAGCTTTCGGAAACAAACATGCCGAAAAGACCGATTTCGCCCATTTTCCGGGTCAGATCTTCGGAGAACTCTTCGTTTTCATCCAGTTCGCCCGCGATCGGGGCGATCTCCTTCTGGGCAAACTTTCTGACTTCCTTACGAATCATCTCCTGCTCTTTGGTAAGGTCAAAATCCACCCTGCGCCTCCTTGTTTTTGTGGGTTATTTAGAATGTGTCTTCCGTCCTGCAACCGGTTCCATCATCAAAGCCCGACAAGATGAAAGGAAAAACTGATCGAGCGCTCAGTCTATTTTATTCGGATACTACATTTATAGAAAATGAATTGTCAATGTTTTTTTGTCATGCCGGGGCAATAAATTTTTTTTGCTTTTTTTTATTGCCTGGGTGTCCTACAATAAAGACAGGATCACATGCGAATCAAGTGATTTGTATTCTGATCGGGAATCCAAAACCTTAAAAATGGAGGTTTGTGATGGAATTTAAAAAAATATTGAATCCGGTGGACGGGTCTTCCCATTCCATTAATTCCACCCGGTACGCCATTGATCTTGCCAGAAAGTTTGACTCCCACATTCTTTTGCTGCATTGCCATGCCCGATTTCCTGTGGTGTTGTCAGAGCCGTATTTTCAGCAGGCCATCGATGAAATCATGAAATCATCGGAAGATCTGCTCAAACCTTTTGAGGAGATGCTTGAAAAAGCCGGGATATCCTATGAAACAAGAATCCTGGAAGGGACCCCGGGGACCCATATTTCGGAAGTGGCCAGAATTGAAAAAATGGATCTCATCGTCATGGGGTCCCGGGGGGTTTCGGATCTGGCCGGGCTCTTTTTAGGCAGTGTGGCCCATCAGGTGCTCAACAAGGCGGAGTGTCCGGTATTCATCACCAAGTAATTCGGCCCGGACCCCTTTTTTATTGCTTGTACCCGATCATGCGCAGAAATCCCTTGCGTTTTTCAATGTCCGCGTCGGTTTCAATGCCTTTGGCGGAAAATCCGTCAATCACCCCCAGAATTCCCCGGCCCTGATCCGTTTCCGCCAGAATGACCTCCACGGGGTTGGCCGTGGCGCAATGGATTCTGGCCACTTCCGGCACGTTCTGGATGATGTTGAGAATGTTGATGGGAAACATGTCCCGCATGAAAATAATGAACGTATGGCCGGCGGACAATGCATAGGCATTGTTCCGTGCCAGCTGGATCAATCCCTCGTCCGTGCCGCTGAACCGGACCAGGCATTCCATGGATGCTTCACAGAATGCCACCCCGAACCTGGCATTGGGGACGGTACAGACAACGGCTTCATGAATATCTTCGACGGTTTTGATGAAATGGGCATGCCCTAAAATGAAATTCAACGATTCCGGATTTTCAATGGCCAGGGTTTTCAGTTCCATAAAACCTCCTCTCTGAACGGTGATAATGTATTTCTTCACTGACGTTTTCTTTGTCAGACAGATCATCTTAGCGCAACCGTGTCATAAAAAAAAGGCCAAATACATATGCGGGTTGCCGGTCAATGTTTTCCTTGACAACCGTATGGATTCATGCAAAAAAAAGTTTGATTGAGCGCTCGTTCATATCAGGTGTTGCCGGGCAACCATCGGGCCGGGCTTTTCAAGGATGCCCCGGAAATCAATTAAGGAGTGGTGCAATTGTGGCAAAGGACAGGAAAAAGAAACAGCGGATAACCGATCCCGAGGTTCCCACCCAGATCAAGAATCCGGAGCTGGTCAAAGAACGGCGGCGGCATATCATCGATGCCACGGTCACCCTGTTTATCGACCATGGATACCATAAAACCACCACCCGAATGATAGCCAGGGCTGCGGGGTTTTCCATCGGTTCCCTGTATGAATATGTCAGCTCCAAGGAAGATCTGTTGTACCTGGTATGTAAAACCATCCATGAAGAGGTGCAGAAGGCGGTGGAGGAAGCCCTGGCAGGCACCACCGGAGACAGGGAAATCCTGGCCCGGGTGATTCGGCACTATTTCAAAGTGTGTGACAACATGGCCGATCATATACTGCTCATGTACCAGGTGACCCAGTTTCTGCCGAAAAAATGGCAGGAACGCGTGCTGACCAATGAATTGAATATCACGGATATTTTTATCACCACCTTGAACCGGATGTCCGGCAAAAACAGCTTTCCGGTTCTGGATGTCAACATCGTCAATCTTGTTGGGCATAACATCTCCGTATTGGGACAGATGTGGGCGTTCCGCCGCTGGCATCTGCAGAAGCAGTTCACCATTGACCAGTATATCGCTATCCAGACCGATTTTATTCTCGGACTCATATTTTAAAAGGAGCCGTCATGACTCAGGAAACTCAGCCGTATACCCCGAAACACGCCATAAAAATCGTTACCGCCACGTCTCTGTTCGATGGCCATGATGCGGCCATCAATATCATGAGACGGATTCTCCAGGACACGGGCGCCGAAGTCATCCATATCGGCCACAACCGGTCGGTCAAGGAGGTGGTGGATGCCGCCATCGAGGAAGATGCCCAGGGCATCGCCGTTTCCAGTTACCAGGGCGGGCACATGGAATATTTCAAGTACATGAAAGACCTGCTCGATGAGCAGGGGGCCTCCCATGTCAAGATTTTCGGCGGCGGGGGCGGGGTGATCATCCCGGCGGAAATGGCGGAACTGCACGCATACGGCATCAACCGGATCTACTCCCCCGAAGACGGGTCCAAGATGGGTCTCCAGGGGATGATCAACGACATGATGCGCGCCATGGACGGGCCGAGTGTGGATTTCGATCATCTGGAATTCGACCGGCTGACCGTGGACAACAAGCTCACCATCGCCCGGTTCATTTCGGCGGTCCAGGAGGCCGGTGCGAATGATCCGGACCGGCTGACACAGATCATGGCCCGTCTGACCCCGGCCGCTGAATCGAAAAACACCCCGGTCATCGGCCTTACCGGTACCGGCGGGGCCGGCAAATCCTCTCTCACCGACGAACTGATCATCCGGATTCTGCGGGACCTGCCGGACGTGACCATTGGTATTGTCTCCTGTGACCCTTCCCGCCGCAAGACCGGCGGGGCCCTTCTGGGGGACCGGATCCGCATGAATGCCATCGACAGCGACCGGGTCTACATGCGGTCTCTGGCCACCCGGCGCTCCCAAACCGAACTGCCCGAATCCCTTCCCTACGCCGTGGAAGTGGTCAAGGCGGCCGGATTTGACATGATCCTGGTGGAAACCGCCGGCATCGGCCAGGGGGATTCCCGGGTGGTGGATCTGGTGGATGTGTCCGTGTATGTGATGACCGCGGAGTACGGGGCCCCATCCCAGCTGGAAAAGATCGACATGCTGGATTACGCGGATCTCGTGGTGGTGAACAAATACGAGAAAAAAGGATCCGAAGACGCCATCCGGGACGTGAGAAAACAGGTGCAGCGCAACCGCAAGGCCTGGGACAAAGACCCGAAACAGATGCCGGTCTACGGCACCATCGCCTCCAAGTTCAATGATGACGGGCTCACGGCTTTTTATCACGCCCTGCTGGATCAGATCAACCAGACCAAAGGGACCGCCTTTGCCTCATCCATCCCCCGGGCCGATGTCCGGGAATCCTCGTCCAAAACCATTATCATTCCGGGTGAGCGCACCCGCTATCTGGCGGAGATCTCAGACACGGTCCGGCAGTACCACCAGACCACGCAGGAGCAGGCCGATGCGGTCCGTCGGTGCTGGCACCTGTCCTCGGTTCTGCAGGACCTGGCAACCGAAACCCAGGATATGGACCAGGCCCTGGCCGGGCTGAAGCAGGCCCTGAAAGAGGCCCGTCAGCTGGTGGAACCGGACACCGATGATCTGATCGATCAGTATCAGGCAAGCGTGCAGTCCTATGAAAAGGAGGAATACGTCTACCAGGTCCGGGACAAGGAGTTCAGAGTGCCCCTGTTCACAAAATCGCTGTCCCATTCCAGAATTCCCAAAATCGCCCGGCCCAGGTTTACCGACCCCGGGGATCAGTTCCAGTGGATGAGAAAAGAGAATTTTGCCGGCCGGTTCCCTTATACCGCCGGGGTGTTTCCGTTGAAACGGGCCGATGAGGATCCCACCCGGATGTTTGCCGGTGAAGGCGGTCCCGCGGACACCAACCGCCGGTTCAAGCTGCTGTCCTCAGCGTATCCGGCCAAACGGCTTTCCACGGCGTTCGATTCGGTGACCCTGTACGGGTTTGATCCGGACCGGCGGCCTGATATCTACGGCAAGATCGGCACCTCCGGGGTGAGCATCTGTACGCTCGAAGATGTCAAGGTGCTGTATGACGGATTTGACCTGTGCGCCCCCAACACCTCGGTATCCATGACCATTAACGGTCCGGCCCCCATGATGCTGGCCATGTTTCTGAACACGGCCATCCATCAGCAGATGGACAAATTCGAGAAAGAAAACGGCCGAAAACCCGATGAAAAGGAAGCCGCCGAAATCAAGGCGTTCGCTCTGTCCTCGGTGCGGGGCACGGTCCAGGCCGACATTCTCAAGGAGGATCAGGGCCAGAATACCTGCATCTTTTCCATTGAGTTCGCTCTGAAAATGATGGGGGATATCCAGCAGTATTTCATCGATCATCAGGTGAAAAACTTCTATTCCGTGTCCATTTCCGGATACCACATTGCGGAGGCCGGTGCCAATCCCATCACCCAGCTGGCATTAACCCTGGCCAACGGATTCACCTATGTGGAATACTACCTGTCCCGGGGCATGGATATCGATGAATTCGCCCCGTCCCTGTCCTTTTTCTTTTCAAACGGCATGGACCCGGAATACACGGTGATCGGCCGGGTGGCCCGCCGCATCTGGGCGGTTGCCATGCGTTACAAGTACAAAGGCAATGACAAGTCCCAGAAACTCAAATATCATATTCAGACCTCGGGCCGGTCCCTGCATGCCCAGGATATTCAGTTCAACGACATCCGCACCACACTGCAGGCCCTGTGCGCCATTTACGACAACTGCAATTCGCTTCACACCAATGCGTTTGACGAGGCAATCACCACCCCGTCTGCAGAATCGGTGCGAAGGGCCCTGGCCATTC
>JBFLKI010000217.1:0-3737 GCA_040883135.1 Desulfotignum sp.
ACCCTGAAATTCTGAAATGCCGTGTCCCACCCAGACACGATTTTAATCTTCTCAAGACGCGACAGTTCATAATCCCGGTGCCGGATTCTCACGGCGTGGCTGGCGTATTCCGGGTCCAGCAGCGGATGGGACCCGCAGGGATGCAGATTGGGAATGTCATAGGAAGACCCGATGAACATCAAATGAACCCGGTCACTGAACGCATGGGCCATGGCAGCCAGGACCGCGCCGAAGAAACTGTTCAGCCACAGATCCCGTTCGTCACACAGATGACGGATGTTGGTATACACCGGCACCAGCGTCACCCCGGCATCGTCTGTAATCCGGGAAATGGCGGTGACGGCCCGGTCGAACACATGCAGTTTGGCACCCCGCTCTTTCACCCCGCCGATATCGAATCCATGCAGAAAAAAACCATCTTTGATATAGGCGGGATGGGTGGCCGGATAATTCAACCGGTTCAGGCGCAGGGCCGCCAGGGAATCCATACCACCGGACATGACCATGCCGGTTCGGCCGGGATGGACCGGAACCCGATGGGCAACGGAAGCGGATTCAAGGGAAATCGGGACATAGCGTCCCTTTGTCCAATGGGCCAGAATATGCATGGCCACATTTACACCCTCCTTGAGAAACGGACAGACGGGGCCGTCCACAAACACCCGTTTTTCTCCCAGATGCAGTGCCGGCAACAGACATCCCACCAGAAACGCGTCCGGGTTGGCGCCGAACCCCCGGGCATGATCTTTCGGGGTTTTGACAAAGATGGTTTTTTCAGGCAGATCATTGTCTTCAAATCTGACACAGGCCGATGCAACAGCAAAATCAGCCTCGTGTTTCAACTCAATCCGGGTGATTTTCATGGATGGATCTCTTTTTTTGTCCTTTTGTCTGTGGTGGTCATGGATGACCGGCGGTCTGTTTTCCCTCTGCTGAAACAGAAACACGCGAACCGGTCCCGGCGGTAAAATCGATGATTTCCATGGCGATGTCAATGCCGGTGGCCGCTTCCAGTCCTCTGAATCCCGGAGCATAGTTGACCTCGATGACACAGGGCAGGTCTTTGTTTGTCCCCATCATGTCAATGCCGGCAATATCCAGACAGCAGGCCTTTGCCGCGGCAACCGCCATGCGTTTCCATGATGCCGGAGGGTCGAATGCCGTTGCCTGCCCGTGCCGGTGGATATTGGTTCTGAAATCATTTAAGGCCGGTACGAGTGTCATGGCACCCGCCACCCGGTCACCGATCACCAGAATCCGGGCGTCCACCCGTCCTGAAATCGGAATAAACCGCTGAACCAGCAGCCCCTTTACCGGATCGAGCCGGGCGTCCATACAGGAACGGGCCTGATCCGCATCATCGATCTTGAACACCCCGTCCCCGCCCATACCGCTGGGCTGCTTGACCACCACCGGGTACCCTCCCAGACGGTCCACGGCATGGAAAAAAGTGGCCGGCCGGGTGACAAAACAGGTATCCGGCACCGGGATCCCGGCAGCGGCCAGGGTCTGGAGCGTGATATACTGATGCCGGGCAATGGTCACCCCTTTGAGGCCGTTGATCAGCCGAATGCCCATGGCCTGAAACTGCCGCAGCAGAACAAATCCATACTCGCCCATGGGAGATCCCTGGCGGGGCAGCACCACATCGGGCAGACCGCCGGACACCGCATCGTGACAGACATCAATTCCTGAAACCTGGTTTTCCAGAACACAAACGACCTGATACGGATTGATGAGAATCAGGCGGTGATTTCTATGCCGGGCCGCCTGATGCAGGCGCGCGTTGGGGTGAAAGGTCAGATCATGAATGGTGAGAATACCGATTTTCATTGAATCTCATCTTTTTTACAGTGGTCACGACCTGAATCACAGGCGTTTTTCGCCGGGACCATGTGGGCCGGCATCCATATCCCCATCTGCTTGTTTGTTTTTTCGCTGAAATAGGTGGCGACTTTACGGGTGTTGTTCCACCGGGCGATCTTCTGGGTGGCCAGATTGTCTTCGTCAATGATGGCAAACACCCGGTACTTCCCCGACCGGGCCGTCAATCCTTCCAGAAGACGGCGCCCCACCCCCAAAGACCGGTATTCAGGCCGCACCGAGGTATAGCCCCGTTCCACACATCCGGAAAAATCCAGACCCGTGGCCTTTCTCAACCGACGGATCAGTGCATCCCTGGGATGTTTGAGACAGGAACACCCCACAATCTTGTTGTTTTCCATGGCATAGCCGATCAGAAAGGCATTTTCAAGATTGGGGCGCACATAGGCTGAATCCACGGATCCGCCGGCAATTACCATGGCATGGATCTGATCCAGATATCCGGGCGGCAGCTCTGCCGGAGACAGGAAATAAAAACCGATTTCATTGCCCAGAACCAGACGGACGCCTCGGTCCCACCGAATCCGGGCCAGATGGGATGCCGGATACTTCGCCAGACAGGACAGAATGTCACCCGGACCGGTCAGGGTCTGCCAGAACGGGATGCCCGGCAACGGATCGATGTCGTCATACGCATGGGTCATCCCGGGCGGGAAACCATCCTTAGGCAGATCAAAGGAATGCACCACATGGGGATGATTCAGGATAAATTGAGCCGGAACCGTATCTATTCCTTTTTTAAACAGGTCCGGTCCCAAAACATGGTTCCATATACCGGCTTTGGCTGTCTGCCACAACAGACCCGATGGCATGGCCGATAGATGGTTCGGGCACTGCCACTGGATCATCTTCAACCCTTTGTTTCCCCATTGTTTGAGCATATCCGGCAGATCCGAAGGCAGTGACACCCTATCGAGCCGGGCCGCCACACTGAAACACACAGGGTCGGTCTGTTTTTTCCGCCACCGGCATACCTTGTCCAGATCCAAAAAAAAATCCAAGGCGCAGTGACGGCACGAGGGGGGGGTGGGGTCCGGGTCCATGACAATGGGGATGATGTTTGTCTCAGGATCTGATTTCAAACGGCCCGCCACGTCATCTCCATCCTTTCTGTCATCATGATATCAAGCAGAACGACGTCCATCTGTTCCCTGAATACGGTTTCAAGAGCCTTTTCCCCGTCTTTGGCAATAAGAACGGGCAACTCCCGGGCACCGGCATGGGATGTGTCAGAGACAGGCGCAACCCGCTGTTCAGGATATCATCCACATATTCCCGCAGTTTGTCAACCAGTGGCCTGAAATACGGGTTGAATTCATTTTTATGATTGACAAATAATTGAAGAATTTATAGTATACAGAGTTTTTTATAAGATTTCGAAAATCGACAAAAAGTGGCAAGACGTATTGATTTGACAAGGAGAGTTTAACCATGTACGCAGTGATCAGAACCGGCGGTAAGCAATACAAGGTTCAGGAAAACCAGACCCTGAAGGTTGAAAAACTGGCGGGAACCGAAGGTTCGGAAATTGAATTCAATGATGTGCTCCTGTATTCGGACGGTGAAACCATCACTTTAGGAAATCCGGTGGTGGAAAACGCAGTGGTCCGTGCCCATGTCGTTGAACAGGGCCGGGACAGAAAAAAACTGGTCTTCAAATACAAACGGCGGAAAGGGTATCGAAAAATGCAGGGCCACCGGCAGCACTATACCCAGATTAAAATCGCGTCCATTTCGGTGTAATACCAAAAGAGGAGATTTGACACATGTCTCATAAAAAAGCAGCCGGCAGTTCAAAAAACGGCCGGGATTCAAACGCCCAGCGCCGGGGTGTGAAAAAATTCGGCGGGCAG
>JBFLKI010000218.1:0-3843 GCA_040883135.1 Desulfotignum sp.
AACCAGTCTGGAATGGGGATATCGGGGGGTTTGGGCCATGCCCCGATGGCAGTGGTCTGAATCCTCAATGGCTTTCCTTCCAGGTTTATGCCGGTTTCCGGGCGGATATCATGACGGCTTCGCCGGTTTCCTCCGCCTTTTTCCCAGCACGCGCCCTCTGTTCATAAACCGATCCGTCCGCGATCCCGGCCTGAATCCGGGCATTGGCCTGTTCAATCTCCTCCGGGGAACTCAGGCTGTAGACAGAATCACCGTTCTGGAAATCCGGTTCCAGCACAATTGATGGGTCGGAGTAGTAGCGGTCCTCAAAAAGTCTGCCGGACGGGACAACCTGACGGATATCCGCAAATCCCAGGTCACTCATGCGCCGGGTCAGGGTCTCAACAGAAATATAGCGCGCCGCCAGCCTGGCAGCAACCTCCGCCATAAAGGCATAGTTCCAGTAAACCCCGGACAATGGATCCAGTTGTGCCTGGGTGCAGGTGTTGATCACCAGCACCCCCCCGGGGGTCAGTGTCCGCCACGCCTCCTTTAAAAACAGGGTCAGATTTGGATACGCTGGATCCGTGTCCAGGTGGTGAAGCACCTGGTTGACGGTGTACGCATCAAAAAACCGATCCGGAAAATCCAGATCCAGAATGTTTCCCAGTGCCAGCCGGACATTGTCGGCATCCCCCACTTTCTGCCGGGTTGTTTCCAGGCCCAGCTCGGATCCTTCCACCCCATACATGATCTTCACATGCCGCCTCAGGGCATTGAAATACGCCCCCGTACCGAATCCGCCCTCCAGCACCGTCAAAGTGTCGACCGGGCCGACCTGTGAAAAGATATCCAGCAGCTCCGGCAGGCCGTTGGGCTGCCGGAGCTGGTCGTAACAGTCAAATACATCGTTGTAATTGCAATAGGCCGAGGCATTCTTCAGATCCGGTTGTGTCATAAAAATTACTCCACAGGCATATGACCGACACCCCCTGCTCTGCCCTACACACAGCAGGGGATGCCTTGTCAGTTGACTCATCAGGCTTTAACATTACCCCAACACAGTTCGGAAATCAAGGCCGGCCCGCGGCAGCCCGACACAGAGAGGTGGGCTGTCAGTCCTCGCCCCGTCTCACAAACGCACAGGGTCAGTTTCAAATTGCAGCATGACGGATAACATGCTAAGACGTCCTGGATTAACTGTTTTGCCTGTTCTTTGGCATCACAATACTGGAGGTCGGGTTGGCGATCATCAAGAGACATACCACTTATAATCTGCTCACCCGGGAATTACCACACTGAACAATTGCCGCCGGTCAAAATCAAGGGAAAAAAGGTGGGGTTGATGATTTACCGGCTTATATCATACCAAGAAGGAAACACCGATGATTTGTTTGGACATCCCCGGTGCGGGGAAAAAAGAGATCCATCATCTTGTATTTGATTATAACGGGACCATCGCCATCGACGGGGTTCTGATCCCGAAAGTCAGGGAAGCGATCCGGTCACTGGCCGGCCGGGCCGAAATTCATGTCATCACGGCGGACACTTTCGGATTTGTCACCCAACAGGTGTCAGACATTGATTGTAAGGTCGTGATCATTCCCCCCGGGGACCAGGCACAAAGCAAGCTGGATTTCATCAAGGGCCTTGGGGTGCAACATACCCTGTGCACGGGCAATGGCGCCAACGATGAACTGATGCTCAAGCATGCCGCCATCGGGATTGCCGTACTGCAGGAAGAAGGTCTGGCCACGACTGCCCTTTTTGCCGCCGACCTGGTGGTCAAAAATGTTCTGGACGTATTTGCCCTGCTGAAAACACCGGAACGGATCATGGCTACCCTGAGAAACTGATCGATTCCCGAAAACGACTGACATGCCGAAATACCGATGTCAATCCGTGCGAACCACGTCCACTGCCACACTGAGATGATGGCGCCCACCGCCCAGAACGGTGCCTTTCACCGGGGTGACATCGCTGTAATCCCTGCCCCATGCCAGGGTCAGATGCTGATCAAAAGGGATGACATTGTTGGTGGGATCCAGATCTACCCACCCGATTTCGGGGAGGTAGACGGCAAACCAGGCATGGGATGCTTCCGCGCCCACCAGCCGGTCTTTTCCGGGTGGCGGCTGGGTGTGGAGATACCCGCTCACATACCGGGCCGGCAACCCTAAAGAGCGCAGGCAGGCAATGGCGATGTGGGCAAAATCCTGGCATACCCCCCGTTTGAGTTCAAAGGCCGCCGACACCGGTGTGGTGGTGGTGGTCGCGCCTGGATCGTATGTGAACCGGGTGAAAATTCGCTCCATTAATCGTGAAGCCCCCCTGAGAAAAGGTTCTCCGGGGGGGAACAGGTCTCTGGCCCACCGGGCCATATCCTCTGACACCGGAATCATGGGAGAAGAAAAAACATACTGAAAGGCATCCAGGTCCTCAGGAACGTCGTGCCGACGGACAGCCGCAACGACCTGTTCCCAGGGTACTGTTTTTTCAATCGCAGGCGCGGGAATCGGGGAGAGATCCACCCGGCTTTTGGCGTTTATTTCAAACAGGGTATGCGGCACCTGAACCGTGGTGGCAGTCACACTGTTGCCAAAATAATCCGTTCGCTGCGACATGGCCGACGGGGCAGGTGAAAGGGCGAGGGTATGTTCCATGCATTGCTGGACCGGTGTTTGTCTGGGTGTCAGGAACAGCTCGTTATGGGACAGGGAGGCGTTTTCCTTGTACCGATACTGTGTGATATGCGTGATGGTATATTTCATGATTTTTTCCATCCCTGTGCCCCGTCATCCCCAACAAAACCATCCGTATCAAACGAAATCCGCATCTGCTGTTCTGTCTCAATACGGCTCAAATAATGCTGGGTGATCTGATCACCTAACGACTGGATCCCTTTTTTCAAACGCTTCAGAAGCTGGAAAAGCCGAGGCAGCTCTCCTGCCTGATTCATTGCCATAAGATGTGAAATGTCTGCAAGACGCAGCTGTGTGGTCAGATCCAGAGTGATCTTCTCCTCTTTTGTCCTGAAAGAGCGCGGGATATTTCCAGGGAGTGCTTCCACATGCTCAGACAGTCTTGTCATCTGGAACCCTGCCGATCTAGGGTTCAGCTCATCCAGTAGGAGCAGATCAACGATCGGTTCCTTCTGAAGAATGGTCCGGTAGCGGGTATGGTAGGTGATGGTGCTGTCCGCCACTTCCAACAGGGCTTCCAGATCATGGCTCTGGGACCTTTTGCCGGACAGACACGTATTTTCCCGGGGAAAAAACAAGCTCTGAAGCAGCGTGATGGTGTAATCCGCCCGTTCCAGCCGGCGGCCCATGTCCATGAACCGCCATCCCATGCCCCGGGTCATGCTTTCCAGGGCAAGTCCGGCAAAGGCCGATATGGTGAGAATCATTTCACTGACCAGCTCCTGGGCATCACTGATCTGATTGTTCTTTTGAAAAGACATCTTTGCCAGGTCATTTTCCATTCGTCCCAGCACATGCCATGAATCATTGGAAAGCCGGTCCCTGACACTGGCAGCCACCCGCTTGACATGCTGCATCAAATTACGGATGCTGCCGGGACGCTGGGGGCTGAACATGGCCGCCTTCAGTTCGGTTTCGATGTTTTGGATGTTATAGGCGGCTTCAGGGCTCACAAACGAAGACGGGACAATCTCAAGGCTGGCCAGGATGCGAAGCAGAAATGGAAACTCCTGGATGATGTCCAGGCGGGTTTCACTGTTCAGGCGGTTGAGAAGGCTCCTGAGCACCCGGAGCACCCCTTCGGTTCGTTCCACATACCGCCCCAGCCAGAGCATGTTATCCGCCACCCTGCTGGGAAGATCGCTTTCCCGATGGATTTCCA
>JBFLKI010000219.1:0-11638 GCA_040883135.1 Desulfotignum sp.
AAGGGTCTGGTCGATGATGTGCGGCATCCGTTCATCGGACATTCCGGCCTTGAATCCCACCACCCACAGGGCCGGCAGCCGGCCGGAAATGGGGGACAGGCATACGGCCACGGCCCGGACCCCCACCAGGTATTCTTCATCATCCAGGGCATACCCGTCTGCCCTGACCGTTTCAAGTTCCGCCAGATACGCGGCCGGGTCTGTGATGGTCCGATCCGTGAAGCGGCGGATGGGGTTGGTTCTCAGGTAATCCGAGGCAGCGGATACGGGCATGCGGGACAAAAACGCCTTTCCCACGGCCCCGGCCAGCAGAGGGAGGGCCGTACCGATGGGCGAGCTGATTTTGAAATCCTTTCTGGACTCGACGATGTCAATGACGGTCACATGATCCTGGTTCCGGATTCCCAGAAACACGGATTCACTGCACTGCTCCATGAGTTGTTCCATGATCGGCCGGGCCGTCTGAATGATATCCACCCGTTCATAGACAGCCTTGCCCAGTTCCAACAGGGTCAGGCCGATGGTGTAGCGTTTGGAGGATGGATCCCGGATGATGGCACCCTGCTCTTCCAGGGCTGCGGTGATGCCGTGAATCGTGCTTTTGCTGATGTCCAGACTGGAAGCGATGTCACTGATGCGCAACCCGTTCCTGGATCTGGAAATAGCGGTGAGAATGTCGAAAGCTTTTTTAACAATGGGGGCCTGGTAACGTTTGGTCATGAATGGTTTTTTCCTTGTAAAATGACTTCGTTCAGGTGCCTCATAAAGGCCGGTACCAGAGACGGATCAAATCGTGTGCCATTGCTTTGATCCATCATTAATCGATAGGCATGCTCCATGGATTCAGTTACCTTTTTTCGAGTTGATTTGAACCGGGTTTAACATTGGAAATGTCTATTTGAGAGCGGTTTAGGATAGCTGGGAAAGATCGCTTAACGCATAATTTTCCAGAAGATGTTTGATCTCTTCCTCAATTTTTTGCCAAAAAATGAGTGAAAAACAATATGCTTCCCTGTGACAATGTTCTCTTTGACCGCTGGTGACGCAGCCGGATATTTGGAAAGGGCCTTCCAGTGCCTGGAAAATATCACCGACACTCACTTTGTCTGGTTCATCAGCGAGCCGATATCCGATCCCTGATGGACTGGATATGGTTTTTATAAGTCCGCTGTTAATCAACAAAAATAGCAATTGTTCCAGGACCTGCAAGGGAATGTTTTGACGCTGTGAAATCTGTTTGGCAGTAACAAATCCAGCCGAGTAGTTACGGGCCAATTCGTATGCCATGCGCAGGCCGTAATTTCCTTTTTGAGATACGATCAAAACGAAGCCTCCTCATATAGAACTTCAATATTATAAATAGGATCAACTGTCCGACCGGCACTTTTGACCTCTATTTTAAAAGGAGATATCATCAGAATCATATCTCTGGCAAGCAGTTTTCCAGACTGCCATGACATTCGGGTAATATAGATTAGTTCATACTGGATTGTTCGTTTTGTTTTTCAAGGACAGTGCCGAATTCAAAATCAGCACAGATCGTCATTTCTGTGATGATACCGGCAGACAGTTTTCAAAACAGTGACATCCTAAAAAGAAGGAATCTGCCCCGCAATCGCTTCCGCTCTCACAATCCGTGCACAGTCCGGGCATAGATTTCTTTCTACATCCACACCGACAGCACTGTCTGATCGTTCTTTAACAATATCCAGGTAAGCTTTAGGGGCAAAAGGGGTTCCACATCTTTCGCACGGCTCCAGGTCAAACTCGGCGATCACGGTACCGCAGAAAGAAATCCTGCGCTTACCTGCCTCGTCATTCACAACAATATTGCCCTGAGGGCATGCCGCGGCACAGCTGCCGCATCCAATGCATTTTTTGGAGGTTCCATCAAAATCAAAGAACGCAAGCCGGTCTTTTTTGGTGGGATCGAGATGAAGGGCCCCTGCGCCCATTTCAGTGCATGCGAACATGCAGAGTCCATCGCCGCGGCACCGGTCGCATCTGAGACACCGCTTGGCCTCGTTGGCGGCCATCTCCTTTGTGAAACACAATTCCACCTGACGAAAATCTTTGATCCTGTCATCCACCGGAACCTGTCCCGGATGCGGTCTTTTCAGGTTGACTTTCTCCTGGGCCGTCAGGTCTAAAAACGGCACACTCCCTCTGGATTTAGGCCGGATTATCGGATTCGGCACCGGTTTTTTCTGCAGATAACAGTCGATGGCTATCGATGACCGTCTTCCTGCAGCAACCGCATCCACGACGATCCGGGGACCATAAACCACATCACCGCCCGCAAACACACCGGGAAGATTGGTTTCCCCTGTAACCATGTCGGCTTTGATGCCGTTACCCCGTCCCAGTTCGATATGCGCCGCTTCTGCAAAACCGGTGTCAGCGCCCTGGCCGATGGCAAGAATGATGTTGTCCGCCTCGATGGTGGTCAACCTGGATTCGTCATAACTGGGATTAAAACGGCCGGCAGCGTCGAATACCGCTTGGCAGTATTTGAATTCCGCCGCTGTAAACCGCCCCCCCGTCCCGAGTATGCGGTTGGGCCCCAGGCTGTTGTGTATGATGATCCCTTCCTCTTCTGCATCCAGAATTTCGTGTTCCCATGCCGGCATTTCATCACGCGTCTCCAGGCAGACCAGGTGGACTTCTTCTCCGCCCAGCCGTCTCGCGGTCCGGGCCACGTCAATGGCAACATTGCCTCCACCCACAACAATGACTTTTCTGCCCAGCCCCATGTTATCGCCCTGGGCACCGGCCCTGAGAAAATCGACCCCTCCCAGGACCCCTTCCAGATCTTCCCCTTCAAAACCCAGTGAACGGCTGACATTTAATCCAACCGCAAAATAAAATGCGTTGAATCCTTCAGATTTTAGACTTTCCAGGGTGATATCCTCACCAAAACAGACCTGGGTCCGGATGTCTACGCCCAGGCCCTTGATATTCTCGATTTCAATGTCCAGAATATTTTTTGGAAGCCGGTATGCCGGGATGCCGTATCGGAGCATGCCGCCGGCAAGGGGCTGTTTTTCGAAAATGGTAACCTGATACCCTTTTCTGGCCAGAAAATAGGCGGCACTGAGGCCGGAAGGCCCGCTGCCGATAACAGCGATTTTTTCAGGTTTCTTTTCCTGTACAGAATCTTTCCGGTATCCGCTGCTGTCTGCAGTGATTTCGGCTGTATAGGCCTTCATGAGTTGAATTCTGATCGATTCATCCTGTTCTCCCCTGAGACAGGCGTCTTCACAGGGATGGGGGCAGATCAGACCGCAGGTCCAGGGAAATGGGCTGTCTTGCAGAATCACCTCAGTGGCTTCTTCATAGCGGCCCTGACCGATCAGGGCAATAAACGTGGGAACGTCGATATAGGCCGGGCAGGCCGACTGACAGGGCGATGACTGGTAATCAAAGCAGACGCCGTTGCTGCAGCGCTTATCAACCAGATGCGCTAAAAACGTGTCCAGGTTATCTTCAAAGAGCGCCAGCAGTGAGAGGCCGACCGGCCCGACCGCGTCACCGTCTAAATCACGTGCAAGGTTTTTGAGTGCTGTCAGATGCCCGGGAGTCCCCATGCCCTCCTTAATTTCCACCAGCAGTCTTCTGATCTGGTTTAATTTTCTGCAGGACGCTTCATCATATGGATCCAGCGCCGCCGGTATAAGCGTGAGTGCTTTATCAATAACGCAGTCTTTGTGGTTTGCGCAATCCTTGTCTGACATTTCACATGTTCTCCCTGATATGTGCACTTGATTCTAAGGTCACGGCTGCTTCCCCGGTTTCCTTTTATTGTTTACGCCGTTGCAATAGCTATGGCGTATCTTTCCCGCCGATTGTCCGGCACCTGGTTTGCCTCATCAAATTTCAGGCACTGCGATGTGCATATTGTAACACAGGCCGGTTTAAGCCCTTGATCCAGCCGGTCCTTGCAATAGTCGCATTTTACGACTTTTTTGGTTTCCGCATCCCACTGGGGGGCTCCCCAGGGGCAGGCGGACATACAGCTTTTACATCCGACGCACAGGACCGGGTTTACAAAGACGATTCCGTCTTGTTTCCGTTTCTGCATGGCCCCGGTCGGGCAGGCCCCGACACACCAGGGTTTTTCACAATGAAAACAGGTCATGAAGATAAAAGTGCCTCTGGGCATACCGTCAACCATCTTGGGCGCAATGGGAACGATCAGGTTCGGTTTGGGACCGACGGGAAGAGATTTGCTGCTTTTGCAGACCACCTGGCAGGACTGGCAGCCAATGCAATTCTTGGTATCCTGGAACAAAAAATACTGGCTCATTTGATTTTTCTCCGTGTTCGGGAATCTTTTTAATTTCCCGGATTGATTGAGACAAAGGTATGGTGCAGTGCCGGACTGCCGCCGACCCGATCCGTCACATTTTCCTGCAGAAGGCCGTCTGCAAGGCCTTTGTTGTAGGACCGGTTTGCCATCCTGGACTCGTGTCCAAAACCATGCAGCATGAAAACCGCTTCCGGGTGAATCAAATCCGTGACATACGCTTTAATCCGTCCCGATCCTTTTTTTGATACCACTTCAACCGAATCACCGGTTTTGATACCTTTGACTGCTGCCCGCTCCGTATTGATCCAGAGTACATTTTCAGACATCAGCTCATTGAGGTACGGATTGTTCTGGGTGGCGACATGGGTATGCAGGGCACAGCGACCAACGGTCAAACGGAATTGGCCTTCCGGAGGTGAAGGCATGGATTCATACAAAGGAAAGGATTCAAAACCGGCGTTCTCCAGCATGGAGGAAACAAATTCAACACGGCCTGACGGGGTCTTGAATTGAATCCCTTCTTCCCGGTCCCAGACAACCGCCTTGTCCGTATAGCTCACAAATCCTTTTTCATTAAAATCTTCCATGGTAAATCCAGTGCCTTCCAGCTGCCAATTCACCAGATCTTCCATGGTATTGTATGGAAAGAACTCTCCGACCCCTAACCGCTCGGCAAGCAGCTTGAGGACGATCGGGAATTCCCGTCCGTCATTGAGCGGGGAAACCGCCTGTCTGGCGAGATACATCTGGGGTTTGACCCCGTTGACCTGCTGGACGGCATCGGTTCGTTCCAGATAGATGGGTTCGGGCAGGATAACGTCTGAATACCAGGCGGTATCGCTGAAATTGATATCGCTGGTGACAATCAGTTCCAGCTGGTCAAAAGCCTTTTTGGTTTCGGTGGTGTCGGGTATCGACATCAACGGTTCGTACCGGTGCACAAAAAGGGCCTTGATCGGGTAGGGGTCCTGGTTTAAAATGGCATAGGGCAGCATTTGGGCCACGCCAAACCGGGGGTCAGGTAATGGAAATTCCGGCGTTCCCGCCTTGTCGAAACGGATGTGGTCTACAGCGGGCAGTGCCTGATCGATCAGTTTTCTGGCCGGCTTTGCCCCTACTTCACCCGGCCCTTTTTTAAACAGGTATCCGCCGGGTGTTTCAATGCTGCCCATGAGGGTGTTCAAAATCCCGATGGATCGGCGCATGTAAATTTCGTTTTCGTAATGGGCTGCCCGGTGACCGAAATGAAATACCACAGCCGGTCGGTCCTGGCTGATTTCCCGGGCCAGATCCCGGATTTCACCGGCACTGATTCCGGTTTCGTCTTCAGCCCACTCCGGCGTGTACGGCTGGACAAAGTCTTTGAGTTCTGAAAACCCCTTGACCCAGCGAGCGACATAGGCTGCATCGTAGAGTTCTTCTTTGATGATGACGTGGATCAGTGCGTAATTGAGCGCCAGGTCTGTTCCGGGCCGGATCATCATATAACGATGCGCCTTGGTGGCCGTTACAGTCACCCGGGGGTCGATGTAGGTGACCTTGGTGCCCCGCTCGATGGCTGCCACTAAGTTTTTGGTCTCCTTGACCTTGATCGCTTCCATTAGATTGTGGCCATAGAGAATGATGTGCCGGCAGTTGGCGTAATCCGGAGACAGGTCGGTCACCGTGCACCCCAGAAGGGAGCTGGTGGCTGTCCGATTCGATCCCCGGCAGCATGCGTCATGGGTAAAATGGTTCGGAGAACCGATGGCCTGCATAAAGGCCTGGCTGACATGGGTGCTGACCTGGACGCGTTCACCCATGGCGATGCTTCGTGCGCCATATTTGTCAATAATCGTTTTCAACTTGTCAGTGATATAATCCAGGGCTTCATCCCAGCCTGCCTTGCGCCACTGCCCGGAACCGCGCTCCCCGGTACGGATCATCGGCTGTTTTACCCGCTGTTCGTCATTGAGCAGGGCGATTCCGGAAACCCCTCTTGGGCAGAGGCTGCCTGCCATGCCGGGGACATGGGGATTGCCTTCCAGGAATGTAACCCTTTCTTTTTCAACGGTAATTTTTATCGGGCAGCGGGTCGGACACATAAAACACAAGCTGCAAATTTCTTTTTTCATGTCATTTCTCCAGCATTACATTCAATAAAAGAATGCAATGATTTTTTTATCTGATTGCTGTGCATTCAGTAAAAAATAAAACAGTAAAAATAAAAAAGGGATTTTTCCTGGCTTCTATCCCAGGATGACACACCCCTCCCCCCATTTTGTTAAGGGTTTTCAGGGTGTGTTTGTATCCCGGGCTTGGATTTCCGTTTAAAAGGGATCGTGATATCAAACGGCTTTGTCGAAACACCTGATTCTCAGGTGTTATGATGCCATACTCAAGGCTTTAAAGCCCATTGCCGCGTAATTATTCGACCCCGACGAATTTTTTGGCCAGTTTGACTCCTGCGATTGCATCCACCGCATGTCCGTCGGCACCGCATTCTCCTACCGAGAATTTTTCGGTGACCGCGGCACCACCGCACATCACCTTGACCTTATCTTTCAGGGGGCTGTTCTTGATCGCCGCAACCGTCTCCTTCACATACGGATCGCCAGTGGTCAACAGGCTTGACAAACCGATGATGTCTGCATTGAGTTCTGTGGCTTTTTCAACAAATTTGTCTGCGGACACGTTTTCGCCAATATTGTGTACTTCAAACCCGGCACTTTCAAGCATCAGTATGGCCAGGTTTTTTCCAATATCATGAAGGTCGCCGAATACGGTTCCTATCACAACGATTCCCAATTTCTTGGATTTGTTGCCGTCTTTCTCCAGCAGCGGTTTGATGACATCTACGCCGTTTTGCATGGTAAGGGCAGAGATCATCATTTCCGGGACAAATATTTTTTTGGCTTCGAAGCGCGCGCCCACTTCTTTCATGGCTTCGATCATGTATTCGTTGATGATCACATTGGGATCCGCACCGTTGTCCAGTGCCGTCTGGACCAGGGCCGCTATCTCTTTTCGTTTCCCCTTGCTTACCGCTTCTTTAATTGCTTCCAGGTGTTCCATTTTTAAAATCCTTATTGTTTGGGTTGCCTTCTGTTTTTAAAATCAAGCCATGTTAGTCGTCTTCAGGAAACTGTTCACGGTATGCCCCGATAAAATTCATGGCAAAATCATCTTTGCCGTGAAACAAATCGGTCAACAGCAGAGTTCGCCGGATATCCCATACCGTGGGGTCCGTAATCGGGCAGGTCAGCCCGTTAACGATGGCCATGGCTAAAAATATGCAGTTAATTGCCCGGCGGTCGGGAAGCCCGAAGGAAACATTGCTGGCGCCAATGGTCTGGTTGACGCCGAACTTGTCACGAATCTGGGCCAGCGACTGCAAAGCGCTCAGGCCGGATTGATGATCCGAAGCAACACTCATGGCCAGAGGATCAATGATTACATCCTCTATGGGGATCCCCACCTTGGCGGCTTCGTTAAGAATTTTGTCGGCAATTGCCAGACGGGTGGAGACATCTGACGGGATACCGTTGTCATCCATGGTCAGAGCAACGACCGCTGATTTATATTGTGCCACCATGGGCAACACTTCTTTGATTTTGGCTTCCTCACCGTTCACCGAATTCACCAGGGCTTTGCCTTTGTATACTTCAAGGCCGGCCCGCAGCACCTCCGGTTTGGCCGAATCCAGACAAAGCGGGGTGTCGGTGACTTCGCGCACAGCATGCAGCACATCAACCATCAACGCACTTTCATCTGTACCAGATACCCCCACATTGATGCCCAGCACCTGGGCACCTGCCGCAACCTGTTTCAACGCCTCATTCTGGATATACCCCACATCTCTTTCCTCCAGGGCTTTAGCCAGTTTCGAACGTCCGGTGGGATTGATGCGTTCCCCGATTGCCACTACGGGTTGGTCATGGCCGATAATGACCTCTTTCTTTTCGCTGGATATTCTAGTCTGCATCTGATTCTCCCTAATAGTTAAATACTTACGTCCTTGGAGTTTGGTTGTCTTATTTCAGAATTCCAGATAATACCGGTGCCGAATATTCCTGGATTGAAATGACGGTTATTTGTTTATTTTTCCATAGGTCATTGCGGTTTGGCGGGCTATCCGCACATTTTCATCTGGTACGCCGTGGGTTAATCCAACGGTATCTATGGAATAATTTGAAAGGGGTGCACCCTGATCGATCACCTCTTTAACAGTGGCTTCAATCCCCTCTGCCGTGTCGTTTTTCATTTGTACCGGACTGATACGGGCATTGAAAGCCACGTCCGGTCCGTATATTTTTCTGGCGGCGGCGAAATCGCTGCCAAAGCCTGCTTCAATAAATACCAGGTTGGGCACCTTGGCATATTGTTCCGCAACCGCATCGATATTGCCGCAATGATGGATACCAAAAGGATGGCAGGCATTGCTCAACATGATGTCGTATGGGAGGCCAAATTCTTCATAGGTGTCGCCGGAGATCTGCTCGGTGGTGCAGTTGGCCACACAAAAAATCTTAGGGTCGCACATGGGGGTAACGTCTATCGCGCCGGTTCCAGTGATCGGGTAAATCAACTGCCACAAATCGATCATGCATTCGGTGCAGAATTTTAACAATCTGTGACAAAAATCCGGGTCTTCAAAATAATCAATATATAACTGGTCCCCTCTTAACTTGAGTGCCAGATTCTGAACACCGGTGGTATTGATATCGCCGACAACTTTTCCATACTTTTTCTTTAAGTGGTCGATCTGGCCCAGCATTTCTTTCATGGGAGATACGTTGGGCAAATCCGGTTTAACCAGCTTTTCACACTCTTCTTTGGATAGATTCAAGGGCATCGCCCAGGGCAGTGCTTCATCTTTGAAAACGATTTCACAGCCGAAAATTGCCGGAAGCATCACCATGCCGAAAGTGATAAGGTGTCTGGGTGCTGGATCAGGATCGCCCAGTCCGACATCGCCGAACCGTTCATACAGTACTTTTTGGGCCTTCATCTGAGTATCAACCCGGTAATCGGGATTATAGTAATACTCTTTTCCATATGATAATCCATAATTTTTGTACCACCAATCCGGATAAAAACCGACGCCCAGTGGGATGTGTTCCTGTTGTGTCATTCTATGCTCCTTAGTTTTTATGCTGCGGTTAATAAGAATCTACATCTGTAATTTGTTACGAGATTAATGCAAGTATGGTACCAGCTTCCGATAAAGGTTGACTTCTTTATATTTAATGCAGGAGGTTCATACTAACAGAAAGGGTGTCGCGTAAACTTTTCATGAAGGATTAAAAAAGGATCTGTTCT
Source organism: Desulfotignum sp. (assembly GCA_040883135.1). Classification (GTDB taxonomy): domain Bacteria; phylum Desulfobacterota; class Desulfobacteria; order Desulfobacterales; family Desulfobacteraceae; genus Desulfotignum. The sequence continues at coordinate 9,611 of JBFLKI010000219.1, forward strand.
TTGTGCCGGGCATCGTGAGTCAGGGAAAAAAAGATCGGTTGGTGCATTTTTGCATCAATAAAGCATAATCGCATCACTTAAACTTTGCCTGTGTTTCAGTGAGGCGGATCACCCGGGGATGGATGGACCTTGTTCTGACTGATGGCAGCTTGAATATCCAGCCCGCAGCGTTTGGCCTTTCTGAGAACGGTGCTGTGGTTGACTCCCAGCAACTGACCAGCCTTTCTCGTGCTGCCTGTTTGAATGACGGCACGTTTGATCATTTCAAATTCCATTGCCTGCTGGGCTTCCTTCAGGTTCATGGTATCGGGCAGATGGGGACCGGATAATCCGGCATTCCGATTTTTGATGGAGTCCGGTAAATGGTCCGGCATCAGGACGTCTGTTCTCGCCGTGACGACCATACGTTCCACCACATTTGCCAGTTCGCGGACATTGCCCGGCCAATCGTAGTTTTCCAACACTGACATCAGCTCATGGTCCAGGGTTTTGCTGACGTTGTATTTTGTATTGAACTGGTTCAGAAACATCAGGGACAAGGGTAATATATCTTCCCGCCGTTCCCGCAGGGCCGGAATATTGATGGGTACCACGTACAACCGGTAGAACAGGTCTGCACGGAAAAGTCCATCAGACACCATCTCATTGAGATCTTTGTTGGTGGCGGCGATGATACGTATGTCAAGGTCGATGTCCTTATTATCACCCAGCCTGCGGCACCGCCGGTCCTGTATGACTTTCAGGAGCTTGACCTGGAGATGAAGGGGCAGTTCTCCCACTTCGTCAAGAAACAGGATCCCTTTGTTGGCCTGTTCAAACAATCCGGACTTGCCTTTGGAATCCGCACCTGTGAAGGCACCTTTTATATAACCGAAAAATTCACTTTCCAGCAGGTTTTCGGGTATGGCGCCGCAGTTGACGGAAATGAAAGGGTATTGATTTCGCTTGCTCAGGCGGTAAATCAGTCTGGCAAACACATCCTTTCCCACACCGCTTTCCCCGACCAGCAAGATGGTCGAGTCGACCCGGGAAATGCGCAAAACCAGATCAACCAGCTTTCTCATGGGAGGGCTTTCTGCCACAATCCCTTGAAAGAACTCTCGTTTTTCCTCGCTTAGCTGGTTGAAATTTTCGCAGATTGAACTGACTTTTTTGATCTGATCTTCCAGGCTTTTGAGTTCCGTGACATCCCGCACATTGATCAGGACTCTGATGACCTGGCCGTGCCGGTCGAATACCGGATTTCCGGTAAGAAAAATTTCGTTTCCAGTGTTGAGCCGTCGTTGCAGGGTCAGGGTTTTTTTATGATAGCTGGTCAGCCGGATGACTTCCTGGACAGCGGCCAGGCAGGCATGCTCCTCGGTTTCAAGCTCGTTGATGTTTTTGCCGATGAGCATCCCGGGGGCAAGGCCGGTGATTCGTCCGAAACTGGCGTTCACCTGCAGAATTGATTTTCCGTCAGCCACAATGATGCCATCGTAAGAGCTTTCCAGCAATGAGGCAAATTCTTCTTTGATCCAATTGAATTCATCATTGCTGGTGATATCAGATGTGGTTTTTTTGTGCAGCACCAGCAGGCAGCCCTTAACCCGGTCATTTTCGCAGAATTTACTGGCTCTGACCAGAATCGACCGATGTTTCCACTCATAGGAATTGTTCAGGTCACTGGGATCCTGGGCGATAAACTGCAACAGACCCGTGTCGTAAATAAAAGACAGAACGGGTTTCCCCAGGACATGATCCGCTTTCACGTCAAAGATCTGCTGTGCTGTCTCATTGATATAAATCAGATGGCCGGTTGTGTCATATGCAAGAATGCCAAAATCACTTTTATCCAGTAATTCGAAAACCAGCGAGACATTATCTGCTGATTTGTCAGGCGCCTGGGGTGTCAATACCGGGCTTGAGTGCAGTTGTGTTTTTGACATTTTCGAATGGCATCCTTTTATTATCTTTTAAATTTTACCATGAATCGGTGTCAATCTGCAACAGCGGTTTGCAGATTGACACCCATATCATTAAAAAAAA
>JBFLKI010000220.1:0-8517 GCA_040883135.1 Desulfotignum sp.
CCGTCCGGGGCAATGATCAGCGGATTGATATCGATTTCCCTGATTTCCGGCCTGGAAAGGGCCATATCTGACAGGCCTTTTAACACGGTCTTCACCATTTGTGCATCACAGGCCGCCTCTCCCCGGAATGCCTTGAGGAGTTCGGCTCCTGGAAAAGAGGTCAGCATGTCGTCCATGTCCGCCTCGTCCAGGGGAGCGATTTTGAACACCACCGCTTCCAGCGCTTCGGTAAAAATGCCGCCCAGGCCGAACATGATCACCGGACCGAACTGGGGGTCTCTGAACATCCCGGCCACCAGCTCCCGTTTCCCCTGAATCATGGGTTGCACCAGAAACCCTTCCAGATCCCTGCCGGCCCGGGTCTCTATTTGCTGCGCCGCCGCCGACACCTGCTCAGCCGTGGCCAGCCCCGTATGTACCAGGCCGGCTTCGGTTTTGTGCAGAATCCTTGAGCCCATACCCTTGAGAACCACGGGAAATCCCAGTTCCCGGGCCGCATCCATTGTCTTTTGTGCCGTGTTTACCACCAGCTCCTGCACAACAGACATGCCGGCGGCCCTGAAAATCCGCTTGGCCGCGGCCTCGGTAAGGGCGGATCGATTTTGTCCGGCCGCGTCCGCTAAAACCGCGTCAATATCTTTTTCATTCATGCTGTTTCACTCCGTTGAATACAATGTCCACAATGCCGCCGGCCCCTGCGGCCACATCCATTTTTTTGTCAAATATCACCTGTTTGAGACAGGTATGCTCGATGGCGCCGAGAAGAATCTTCTGCAGCACAAACGGATCGATGTCCGGCCTGAGTTCTCCGGTTTTCATGCCCTCCCGGATAATGTCAAGAATCGTGCGGGCGTATTTTTTCACCATGACATACGCTCCGGATTCAAAATAGGACAGGGAACTGCGCACTTCCAGCAGCAGAATTCTGGCCAGGACCCGGTTGCGGGCATAACTGTCAAGGCTGGCAAACACGATGGCTTCCAGTTTCTCGAGACAGGTCTTTTTGCCGGCGATATTGGTTTCGATTCCCGCCTGAAATGCGGCAAAATGCTGATGCAGCACCTGATGAAGCAGGTCTTTCTTGTCCGTGAAATATTTGTAGATCAGCCCTTCGGTCACCCCGGCGTTTCCCGCGATCTCGGCAATGGTGATGGACTGGAAATCCCGGATTTCCATCAGGCAGGAAAACGCGTCCATGATCTTGATCTTTCCCGGCGGACCGGACCTGGCAATGGTGTTCATGATTCACCGCCTTTGTTCAAACCGTTGATTCTCCATAAGGTAAGTAAATATTACTTACAAACCAAACCGCTGTCAAGCATTGTTTTCAAGGCCAGGCGTTTGGTTGTTTTGTCTGACGCGCTATTGGGAATTGGCTGGTGGGGACTGGAATGATTTGTGCTGGCGGAAAATTCTTTACAGCCGGGCCCCCGGAGGTGGTGTCTTGCTGACGGACTGTCGGAGCCCCCAAGGATTCCAGGCCGACAGTAAGACACCCCTCCAGGGGCGGCACTCTGGCAAGCCCTGTGGCCGGCACTCCGGCAAGGAATCCCTCTCCTGGAAACCGGGGACGTTAACCGGTTCCAGACGATGCCCGTGCCGCCACCGGCATCACCGCCATGGTAAGCCGGGACACGCACACCGGTTCTCCGGCTTCATTTTCAATGGTGATATCCCAGACATGCGTGGTCCGCCCCACATGCACCGGCCGGACCGTACCCGTGACTTTTCCTTCCCGTACCTGCTTGAGATGGTTGGCGGTGATTTGAAGTCCTACGGAATAATGATCCGAGTCCAGAGCCAGAAACGAGGCCACACTGCCCAGGGTTTCGGCCAGCACCACGGAGGCCCCGCCGTGAAGGATCCCCATGGGCTGAATGGTGCGGTGATCCACCGGCAGGGTGGCGCAGATGTAATCCGGACCGAAATCGGTAAACTCGATACCCATATGCCCCACAATGGTCTGATCGATAATCGGTGCAAACGGTGCCAGACTGACCGGCTGTTTCCAGATCTGTGTCATTTTCTCTCCTTGTCCATCAGCCCGGGATCGCCACCATCCGGCTGACAGGGACAACCCTGATTTTTCCTTTGATTTTGGGCAGTTCAGTTTTCAATGTCTCGAGTGTGGCCGGATAGGGATGGCCGATCCCGATGGCATGTCCATGTTTTTTCGCGATTTTTTTCAGCTGGGCAAACTGGCCGGTGATATAGGCCTTTTCCTGAACATTGTCCAGAAACACATCCCGTTCACCGAACCTTACCTGAAGCAGTCGGGCCGCTGCCCGGCACTGCGATCGGCGTGCGGTCACGGAATCCACAAAAAACAGGTTCCGTTTCTTGAGGATGGTGAATACCTGGTACATCTGACTGGCTTCGGTGGTGAGCCGGGAACCCATATGATTGTTGACGCCGGATGCCCCGGGCACCTCATCCAGGTTCTTTTCCAGCTGGATGATCAGCTCATCCGGAGACATGCCTGTAAGCAGTGCCCCGGGGCCGGGATTCACCTCCGGATACTGTATCGGCTCCATGGGCAGATGCAGCATGATGTGTGCCCCCTTGTCCCTGAGGATGCCGGCAATGGATCTGCCATGGGGGGACCAGGGAAGAACCGAGAAGCTGATGTTGGGTTCCAGCGCATACAGGGCCATGGCCATGTTCTGATCATACCCGATATCATCGATAATCAGGGCGATCTCAAACAACCCGTCCCCGATTTCTGTGACCGGACGGGAACCGGGTTCGGTTCTTGGGGGAATCACGGTCTCGTCAAACACTTCATACACGACCGGACGGCCGTTTTTTTCAATCAGCCCGGACTGAGGTGCAAGATGCTCCGCCCCTGGACTTTCTTCGAATCCTTTGGGGGACGTTCTTCGAGACGGCGGTTTTTTTGAGGTGTCCGTTTTTTCAGAGGGCGGTAGGGGCCGGATTGCTGTGTTTTCAGACGGAGGGGGCACCGGCCCCCGGATCAGCAGATCCGCCACCATGGCCCCGGTCAGACACACCGCCACCAGCACCATCAGTCCGATCCCGATTTTTTTTAACTGGGACGGCAAATCTGGTTGTGGTTTCTTGCCTTTTTTCTGCCTGGATGCCGTGGATTTTTTTTTCCCAGCCGGCTTTCGGGCAGACGTCTTTTTCTTTGCAGACGCCGGTTTTCGGGAAGCGGCTTTTTTACTTGTCATTGAAATTACTGAACACCCCGTAACTGATCAGAATATCAAGTGCCCGCTTGACCTGCACGTCCTGAAGAAGCTGGGCTGATTCCCTGACCTGACGCTGCTGACCGGACATATCCGGTTTGGTTTCCTCAGAAGAGGTGTCATCCGCATCTTCGGGCATCAGACTGTGAGGCAGATCTTTTTCCTTGATCATCCGATCGAACGCAGACTGTGTTTTTCGTGTTTCTTCCAGAACACCGGATCCCACCTCGATATCCGGCTGAATGCCTTTGGCCTGGATGGAACGGCCGCTGGGGGTGTAATACCTGGCGATGGTATATTTCAACCCATATCCATCCTTCAGGGGACGGACTGTCTGCACCGATCCCTTGCCAAAGGAAGGGGTTCCGAGAATCAACGCCCGGGTATGGTCCTGCAGTGCGCCGGCCACGATTTCCGATGCCGAGGCAGACCCGCCGTTGATGAGAACGACAATGGGGTATTTTTTATCGGATCGCTCCGGACGGGCATCATAGGTCTGGTTGTTTTTCTGATCCCGTCCCTTGATGGAAACAATGACCCCCTCGCTCAGAAACAGATCCGCCATCTTGACGGCCTGATCCAGAAGCCCGCCGGGGTTGTCCCGCAGATCGATGACAAGGCCTTTCACGGGGGACGCTGTTTCCAGTTCTTCCAGCTGGCGGGCCATTTCTTCCTGGGTATTCATCCGGAAATTGGTCACCCGGATGTATCCGTATCCAGGGGCCAGTTCGGCAGACCGGACACTGGTCATGGGAATCAGATCCCGTTTCAGGGAAAATTCCAGAGGCGCGGACTCGCCTTCCCGGATGATGGTGATCACGACCTCTTCATGTCGGGGTCCACGCATTCGGTTCACCGCTTCCCACAATGCCATGCCTTTGGTGGAATCACCATCGATCTTGACAATCATGTCACCGGCAAAGATACCCGCGTCATACGCCGGGGTTCCCTCGATCGGGGACACCACCGTCAGAATCCCGTCTTTAAGCGTAATCACGATACCGATCCCTGAAAACTCCCCTTTGGTCTCATCCTGAAGGTCTTCAAACGCCTGGGGCGGCATAAAACTGGAGTGCGGATCCAGATTCTCCACCATCCCCTTGATGGCATTGTGAATCAACGTTTCAGCATCCACCTCTTCCACATAATTGTTTTCCAGCTCCTCCAGAACCGCCACAAACAATTTCAGTGATTCATACGGGAGGGCTGATTCGGCATGGGACGACGGCGTAAAAAAAAGACATGTCAGCCCCAGCGCCAGCACAGAACAGAAATATTTTAAAACGGATAAAGATCGGGTGGTCATGAATTGTTATGCTCCTTTTTTTAACCATTCCAAGGGATTCACCGGTTTCCCATGATGCCTGAGCTCAAAATGGAGACACACACCTTTCAGGGACCCGGTATCACCCATGGTGGCGATCACTTCTCCGGTATCCACGGTATCTCCTTTTTTTCTGAACATTTCCTGTAAATGGGCATACAGGGTGTAATAATTTTCCCCATGGTTGATGATCACCATGTTACCATACCCCTTCAGCCACTCCGCATAGACGACATTGCCTCTGAACACGGACCGGACCGGGTCGCCCTGCTCTCCCCTTATATCAATTCCGCTTTGAAAAGTGAAGGATTTGTAATCACCGGACTGCTTGACACCGAACCGGGATATGATTTTCCCTGCCACCGGCGGAATCAGACGGCCTTTCTGAAGAGAGAACGCCACCGGGCTCAGGGTCACCTCAGCCTGCTTTTCTATAGCGGCGAGCTGCCGATCCAGGGCATCGGCAGCTTCTTTCAAGGCCGCCAGGGCGGCATGGGACATTTTTTTCTCCTGCTGAACGGCGTGCAGAATCTCCTGTTTTTTTCTGGACGCGGCGGTCATGGTTTGAATCTCGCCGGCCAGGTCGGTCTTCAGCTTGTCCATGGCCGATTTCTGTTCTCTCAGCCGGACTTCCATGGTCTGCATCCGGACCATGTCCCGGTTCAGGTCATCAAGCATGCCGTAATCTGAATGCACCACCTGTTCCATGGCGCGCCGGTTCACCAGAAAGTCGAACAGGGTGGCCGGCGGTGCCGTCATATTCAGGCGGCCGGCCGCATGCATCCGGTAAAGCGCGGCCAGGCGGCTTTCGGCATATCCCCGGCGCTCCTGGATCCGGTCCGACAATTTCTGACGGTCCGACCCGAGGACCTTCATGGTTTCCTCGAGCTGCCTGATCCTGGAGGACAGATCCGCCACTCTGATTGCCGCCCGGTTTAACTGGAAATCAATGGCATCCAGTTCCTGGATCAGGTGTGCTTCCTTTTGCGTGAACGTCTGAACCCGTTCCTGCTCCTGTGTGATCCGGACCTGTATCTCTTTTTTTCTGTCCTGCAACACCTCGGATGTCTCCGCCTGCAAACCGGCGGGCACGCTGCATATCAGACAGCCCCAGACCAGAATTATTTTAACAGCTGTCTCAGGGAAAGATAACATCCGAACCATCCCAGAAATGTACTGGCAACCAGCATCCCTCCCATGGTCGTCACAGAGAGAAACCGGACATTCACATCAAACAGATCTCCCATGATTCGGGAGACCCCCGAACCCATCAGCAGATAGGCAACATAAAGGATCAGCAATCCAAGAATACCGCCCACACCCCCCTGAATCACTCCGGTAATGTAAAAAGGCATTTTGATAAACCGGTCGGTGGCCCCCACCAGGCGCATGATTTCCACTTCCGGCTGCCGGGTGTGAAACACCAGCCGGACCGTGCTGGCAGTGATAAAAAAAGCGATCAGCAGAAACAGCCCCCCCATGATATATCCGCTCATCCGGAACAGATGAAACAGATGAAGAAACCGGGCCAGCCATTTTTCACCGTATTCCACACTCTCCACCATATCCAGAGACTCGATCTGTTCAACTGCAGCAGCCATCTGTTCAAACCCGTCCCGGGTCTGTATCTGAATTTCCAGGGCATGGGGCAACGGATTTTCCTTCAGGGTGTCCAGAAATTGCGTGGAGCCGGCCATTTCGTTTTTCAGGCGTGCCAGGGCCTGATCTTTTGAAACAAAAGTGACCCGGATGACCCCGGGCATGGCCTGGACGGCGGATTCCACCTCGGACCGCATGGTCTCGGAAAACGCCGGCGTCAGATATACCATGGCCCGGCCCGCTTGATCTCCTCCGTCCAGGATCCGCCCTATGTTCTCAAAAAACAGGAGAAACAGGGACACTGCCAGGATGGACAGGGCAATCGTCACCATGGTGATCAGATTTAAAAACCGGTTGGACCGGATATCAGCCAGGGCTTTTTTGATATACCGGGTCATGAGATACAGTGTCCCGTTTTTTTCATACAGTATACGGATCCAGCCGGGTGGCGGATGTCAGCCGGCCCTTTTCAAGCACGATGCTTCTGCCGGTCACCACAGATTCCAGCTGCCGGAGGTGATGGCTGGCCACCAGAATGGTGACGCCTTTTTTGTGGTATGCCAGAAGAATCTCCAGCACCCGCCGGGCGGATACCTGATCCAGGCTGCCGGTGGGCTCGTCCGCCAGAATGATGTCCGGGTCTCCCGCCACGGCCCGGGCCACGGCCACCCGCTGTTGTTCCCCCCCGGACAGGGTCGGGGGCAGCACATGGGCTTTTTTTTCCATACCGGTGATCCGCAGCACATGCATGACCTTTTTTCTGATGAATCCCGGCTTTTTCCCGGCCACTTCCAGGGCCAGGGCCACATTGTCAAACACGGTTCGGGTGGGTATCAGCTTGAAATCCTGAAACACCATGCCGAACCGCCGCCGCAGATACGGCAGCCGGGCCGGGGATATCCTGGAAAGGTTCATGCCGTCGATGAGAATCTGGCCGTCCGTCACGGTTTCCGCCAGATACAGCACTTTGAGCAGGGTGGATTTTCCCGCACCGGACGGTCCGGAAATAAACACAAACTCGCCGGGCAGAATATCCATGGACACATTCTGCAATGCCGGTTTGCCCCCGTAGTGCTTGGTGACATTGAACAGCCGGATGATGGCGTGCTTTCCCGTATCCAGGTTCATTCTCCTTCCAGTCCACCCGAGTTTGAATTGACATGACAGCCTCTTTGATTGACTGGGGCTGAATTTACTGATATATATCGGTTGTGTCAAGGAGTGCTGAAAAACAGTTTTTCTTACACAGCCAAGCCTTCACTGGACCCGTAACCCGGCTTCTTCCAAACAGTGAAGGCTTTGCATTTAAAGGCATTAAGGATCCCTGTTATGATATTATTCGACTCCCACTGTCATATTGATGACCCCTGTTTTGACGCGGACATGGATGCCATGTTCGACCGGGCCCGCAACGCCGGGGTTCGGGCCATGGCCATTGCCGGGGTGGACATCGAGACGGCCCGGAAAGCTGTCCGTATTGCGGCCCGTCACCGCCATGTCATCACTGCCGTAGGCATTCATCCCCATGACGCGGTTCATTGCGGCCCGGACACCCTGGACGGTCTGATCCGACTGGCAAAAGAAAACGACTGTGTCAAAGCCTGGGGCGAAACCGGCCTGGATTTCAACCGCATGTTTTCGCCTCAAAAAGATCAGGAAGCCTGTTTCAAGGCCCAGCTAACCATCGCCGGAGACCTGGATCTGCCGTTGATTTTTCATGAGCGGGATTCCAACGGCCGGTTTTATGACATCGTGAAATCAGATGGCCCTGCATCCAGAAAAGGGGTGGTTCACTGCTTTTCCGGTACCAGGCAAGAAATGGTCAACTACTTGGATTTAGGCTATTACATCGGTATCACCGGCATATTGACGATCCACAAACGGGGCAGAACCCTCCGGGAACTGGCGACTCTGATCCCGGAAGACCGGATTCTCATTGAAACCGATGCCCCTTATCTGACACCGGCCCCTCAAAAGAACAAAATCCGCCGCAATGAGCCGGCTTTTGTGGCATCCGTTCTGACAACGCTGGCCCAGGTCCGGAATCAGGATCCCGAAGACCTGGCTGCCACCATTTTCAACAACACCAACCGGTTTTTCAATACCCGCTTTACCTGACCGTCGGATTCGCTAGTTTTTGGCCATCAGTTTTGTCACCGCTTTTTCCAGTCCGTCCAGGGACAGTTCATACATCGGAAAAATGGTGTTGATGGTCATGATGGTGTGCGTATATCCCCACATGGATTCGGGTACCGGGTTGAGCCACACGCAATGGGGAAAAGATTCGGCCAGGAATCTGAGCTGCTGAATGCTCGGCCGGCCGCTGCGTTCACTGATATGAATGGAACCGTCGTGGGCCATCAGCTCATAGGGCGCCATGCTGGC
>JBFLKI010000221.1:0-8606 GCA_040883135.1 Desulfotignum sp.
CGTTCGGGTGCCGAGCCATGGTCTCGGAAGCGGATTGCAGGGACACGGGCAGCGCAAAGATGCCCGCCTGGGTCCTGACGGTGAACAACGTGTTTCTCCAGGCCATCGAACACCTGGACCAGGACGGCTATTCGGGAAATCTGTCGGACATGCTGCTGCCGGCCTTGTCCGGTGAACCAACTCCTCAGGGCAAGCAGAATCATAGCTTGAAAGACGAAAGGCGGTTCGTCAGAAACGAACCCATCCCCTGTCTGATGATCCCGCCGGAACACCGGGCGCGGATGGCACCCATTGTCAGGAATCTGTCACACCTGATCAACACCGGCCCTGAACAGAGTCAGGGGCAGGGTCAGGGCCAGAATCAGAGACAGAGTCAGGCCGACAGCCGGTAATGGGATACCTGCCGCATCTTGAAAAACATACTGCCTTCGCTTACAGTCATGCCATGAATAAATGGCTTCCGACATTTTTGGTTTTATTGCTGTTCTGCCTGACTGGTATCGGATGTGCCGTCAGACAGCCGGCGCCGGTTGCGGATATTCGAATGCTTTCCCAGGATGCCGGGATGTACCTGTCATCCGTCAAATACCCGGTCATGACTCCGTCTCGCCAGGCAGAGTATTTTCGACAATTCAAAGACCGGTTTTTCAGACCCTGGCACCGGACAGGTCCCAAACATTCCGCGGAGATTGTCTTTTCCGGGCTGAAAAAATACCGAATCAAGCGTCTATACGGCGAAAACAATCGGCCCCTGCCCCCGGATTTTCTGGATTCGATGGCCCGGCAGTCCCAGCCCGGCATGTATCCTTCGCTGCTTCAGCCGGCCGTCACCGTGACCCACGCCGCCATCCGGGTGTTCCCCACCCACAAACCCGTGTTTTTCGGCCCCCTGCACCCGGGGCGCGGGTTTCCCTTTGACATGATGCAGAACTCCCTGGTTCCGGCCGGCACACCGGTGCTGGTCACCCATGAAAGCAAAGACAGACTCTGGGCCCTGGTGGAAACCGAGTGGGTGGCCGGGTGGGTGCGATGGCAGGAAATCGCGGCGGTGGATGATGCCGTCATGGCGGATTATTCAGCGCCTCCCCTGGCAGGGTTCCGGACCGACCAGGTACCCGTGATTCCCCGGGATGGGTCCCCGGTTTTTTCCGGCCGGGTGGGCATGGCCCTGCCCATGAAGGAATCGGCATCCAATACAGGATTTGCCATGGTACTGACCCCGGCACGAACCCATCTGGGCAATGCCGAACTGCTGGAGGCCCGGGTGCCGGCACAAGGGATTCAGCCGCTCCCCTTTCCCGCCACCCCTGACAATTTCGCCGAAATCCTGAACGCGTTGATGGGGCGGACCTACGGCTGGGGCGGGCTCTATGAAAACCGGGACTGCTCCGCCCTGATCCAGGACCTTTTCGCCAATTTCGGCATCCCCTTGCCCAGAAACTCGAAAGACCAGGCAGGCGCCGGCGAAACCATTTCCCTGGAAGCCCTGTCCGGTTCCGAAAAACAGGCCCTGATCCGGAGGCAGGGGATCCCGCTGCAAACCCTGTTATACATGCCCGGCCACATCATGCTCTACTTAGGATTGGACCCGGCTTCCGATCAACCGGTGATCTGCCATGCCATGTGGGGCGTCACCACCCGGCCCCCGCTCAGCACCCGGACCGGCCGCCTGGTGGTGGGCCGCACCGTCATCACCACGCTGGCGCCGGGCAAAGAGCAGTTCCCTCTGGTCCAGCCCGAAGACCTGCTGATTGAAAAACTGACCCGCATGGTGCTGCTGAACTGAAAATCGGGAAAGTGGCATCGGGTAGTCTGGATTTTATCGGCGGGCAATCTGGATTCAAAATCAAGGGAATGTCCTGACAAAGCAACTGATATTATATTTCAATCGAAATTTTGGGATTTTCTGCCCCATAAAGTTGACAGCGGTACGGCCCAGATTTTCCTGCCAATAGGCAATGTCATGTCACCATCGTACAGAATAATGCCGCTGAGCCATCTTTCCCCGACGGCTTTTGCCGAACGCCGGATCCCTTTCAGGTCATTCTTCTTCACAGTGGCTGCTGCTTTGACTTCAACGCCGACCACCGATCCGCCCGCATTTTCCAAAACATCGTCCACCTCTTGCCTGTCATGGTCCCGATAATATCCTATTTGATAGTCATCATCAGCGGCTCCGGCATTCTTCAGAAGCTCTCCGAAAAAAAAGCTCTCCAGAAAATGATGGGAAATGAAGCCAGCATAACTCTATGGCAGGCACCGGGATCTTATCTGCATTCGAGTTGAAATCATTCGATCCGATCACATGAATGTTGCATTCTCATACCACGGGACCTGTGGTATAATCGTTTCATGACCCCCAACTGAAAACACAAAGGAGATCCCATGCAGCTTGAACCGCTTGATCCATACCGGTGGCAGATTCCAAAAACCGGGCAGATGCGGGTGCCGGGAATCATCTATTCGTCGGAAAAAGGCATCCGGGCCATGGGCCGGGACGGTAGCCTCCAGCAGGTGGCCAATGTGGCGACACTGCCCGGGATTGTCAAGGCGGCCATGGCCATGCCGGACATTCACCTGGGATATGGATTCCCCATCGGCGGCGTGGCGGCGTTTGACTGGGACACCGGGGTGATCTCTCCGGGCGGGGTGGGGTATGACATCAACTGCGGGGTGCGGCTGGCCACCACGGCATTGACGGAAAACGAGGTCCGCCCTCATCTGGAAACTTTGGCCAGCCAACTCTTCCAGGCCGTGCCGTCCGGGGTCGGTTCCAAAGGGTCGGTCCGGCTGTCTGTCCGGGACCTGAAAGAGGTCCTGACCCAGGGCAGTGCCTGGGCCGTGGCACTGGGATTCGGCGAAGCGAGCGATATCGAGTACACCGAAGAAAACGGGTGTCTGAGCCAGGCGGATCCCGGTCTGCTGAGTGACAGGGCCCTTGAACGGGGCAGAGACCAGCTGGGCACCCTGGGGTCCGGGAACCATTTTCTGGAGATCGGGGTGGTGGAAGAAATTTTTGATGCGCATATCGCCCGGGTGTTCGGGCTGTTTTCCGGACAAGTCACTGTGATGCTGCATTCCGGATCCCGGGGCCTGGGATACCAGGTGTGTGACGATCACCTGGGGATCATGAAAAAAAGCGTGGCCCGGCTGGGATTGAACCTGCCGGACCGGCACCTGGCCTTTGCCATGATCCGGTCCGAAGAGGGGCAGACCTATCTGTCCGCCATGGCCTGTGCCGCCAATTTTGCCTGGGCCAACCGACAGATCATGCTGCACCGGGCCCGGCAGACATTCATGCAAACCCTGTCCATCAGCCCCAACACCCTGCGCATGACCCTGTTGTATGATGTATGCCACAACATCGCCAAGAAAGAGACCCACACAGTGGACGGAAACCCGCAGGCCGTTTGTGTGGTGCGCAAAGGGGCCACCCGGGCGTTCGGGCCGGGGCAGCCGGGTATTCCGGACCGGTTCAGGGCCGTGGGCCAGCCCATCCTCACCCCCGGAGACATGGGCCGGGCCTCCTATGTGCTGTGCGGCACGCACACGGCCATGGACCAGACCTTTGGATCCACCTGCCATGGGGCCGGGCGCCTTCTGAGCCGGAAAGGCGCCAAAAAAGCGGGCAAAGGCCGTCTCATCCAGCAGGAGCTGGCAGAAAAGGGCATTCTGGTGAAATACACCGGCCGGTTCACCCTGACCGAAGAGATGCCCGAGGCCTACAAGGATATCTCGGACGTGGTGGATGTGGTCCATGGCGCCGGAATCTCCAGAATGGTGGCACGATTGCGGCCCATGGCCGTAATCAAGGGCTGACATGGGATTGATCCGTTTCTAATGCATTCCTGACAGACGCATACGATAAGATAAATTGATATTTTTCAAAATGAATGCTACAGTATAAAGAATTCAACACAAGGAGTATTACGAAATGGAAACAAAATATATCTGCACCCACGTGCATTGCAGCCACCCCGGCAGCACCCGGTTTGAAATGACTTTCAAGTCTGAATCCATCATGGATGACAACAATGTGGCAACCGCTTTCTGCCCTTTCTGCAAAAAAGAGATGATACCGGCATCTGTATCAGCTACGGAATGCGATCCTAAGACAACGGTCGAATGCACTACCACTGACTGATCATAAATTTTTTTCTCTTTTTTTCTCATCCCCCCCTTTGTGCAACCGCAGAGGGGGCAAAATAATCAGGCATGCCCTTTAAAATCCGATTCACCGGTGTTATATAAACAGTATCCGGTAATTTCTGTTTGACAGGCCCGGCAGCGGATGAATATCCGCCGGCAACCCTCGACCACAAGGATCTTGATTATGCATGACGATACCGTGATGGGGGAGATGATTCCCTTTACCATCACCCGTTTTAAAGACAACTCTCTTTTTGCCGAAGACACCCGTGTGGCGGCCGAAGTGCCCGTGACGCTTGAGGTCAACGGCCGGGAAATCGCCACGCTCATGTGCACCCCCTCCCATCTGAAAGCTTTTGCCTGCGGGTTTCTGGTCACCTCCGGTTTCATCCAGTCCGCCGATGACATCATCGCCTTTTCCCTGGATGAAACCAAATGGCTGGCAGATATCGAAGTCAGGGAACTGGTGGACCCCGACCTGCTGGGACAGCGGGTGTATACATCGGGTTGCGGCAAAGGGGTGATGTACACCACCATGATGGAACTGTCCTCCCGTCATCCCATTCAAAGTGATGTTCAGATTCGCGGGTCCGACATTATCGAGGTGATCCGCTGGCTCCAGCACTGCTCGGACCTGCACCGGATCACGGGCGGGGTTCATTCTGCCTCTGCCAGTATTGAAGGACAAATCCCTGATTTTTTTATCGACGATATCGGCCGGCACAATGCCGTGGACAAGGTGCTGGGCACCCTGCTGCTGGAAAAGATCGACTGCTCCCGGATCATGCTGGCCTGCACCGGCCGGATCTCGTCTGAAATCGTTCACAAGGCCCGGCGCCTGGAAATACCTGTTCTGGCTTCCAGAGGCGCCCCCACCCACCAGAGCATTCTGCTGGCCCGGGAGATGGGCATCACCCTGGTGGGGTTTGTCAGGCCCACCAATTTTGCCGTGTTTACCCATGCCCGAAGAATCATAGAAAATGGAGAAAACAGATGAAACGATCCCAAGAGATTTTCAACACCGCCCTGGTCTATGAAAAAAAGATCCGGGATCTTTACCGGTCAGCCGTGGAAACCATTGATGATCCCCGGGGAAAAGAACTGTTCCAGGCACTGGCCGATGACGAACAGAACCATGTGGCGTTTCTGGAGCACGGTCTGACGCTTTTGAAGGATGACAAAGATCACGAGATGAAAAAACCGGTGACATCGATCCCTTTTCCGGCCCGGGACTTCGAAAAAATCAAGCAGATGGCTGACCAGATCCCGAAAAACATTCTGGGGGATCTGAAACGGGTGCTGAACGCGGCCTTGTCCCTGGAAATTGAAACCAGCCGGTTTTACCGGGATGCCATTCAACAGGTGACGGCCGGCCCGGTCCGGGAAATTCTGGAAAAATTCTATGACATTGAGCAGCGCCATGTGGAAGTGGTTCAGATCGAACTGGATTTTGCCTCCAACAACGGGTACTGGTTCAATTTCATGGAAATCGATATGGAAGACTAAATGCCCGCAGACCTGCTGACGATCCTGCCGCAGGGCATGACCGGTGAGATGCTCGCTGTTTATGGATTTCTGACAGGCGTCATTCTCCTGTTCGCTTTCGATGTGTTCCGGGTGGACATGGTGGGACTGCTGGTCATCGTTCTGCTGGCCCTGTCAGGACTTGTCACCCCGGCAGAGGCCATCTCCGGGCTCAGCTCCAATGCCGTGGTATCCATCATCGCTGTCATGATTATCGGCCACGGCCTGGACAAGACCGGGGTGATGAACCAGGTGGCTGCCCAGATCATCAAACTGTCCGGGAAAAGCCAGAACCGGATGATGGCCCTGGTGGCGGGCACCGTGGCCGTGATCTCCAGTTTCATGCAGAATATCGGGGCTGCGGCTCTGTTCCTGCCCGCAGTGAACCGCATGTGCCGGCAGCTGAACGTCCCCATCTCCCGGGTGCTCATTCCCATGGGATATGCAGCGGTGATCGGCGGGTGCATCACCCTGGTGGGGTCCAGTCCCCTGATCCTGCTCAACGATCTGGCCGCATCCTGGTGGTACACCAACCCGGATCTGGTGGCCCATCAACCCTATTCCCCCTTTTCCCTGTTTTCCGTGGCACCCATGGGGATCGCCCTGGTCATGGCGGCTCTGGTCTATTTCCTTTTTCTGGGCAAATGGGTGCTGCCCAAATCCGCGCCGGTTCAAGATACTTGCAATCTGTTGAACCATGACCTGGAATGCACCTACGGACGGGAAGTGAGCAGGGTGTTTGAGCTGGCAGTGCCCGGCGACTTTTACACCCGGCGTCTGGAGGAACTGGAATTGCGGCCGAAATACCATGCCACGGTGGTGTGCATTTCCAAACGCAACGGCCGGTACCGGGTCACAGAGCCCGGACGGGCCGATGTGATTGAACCCTTTGATGTGATAGGCATTGTCGCCAACGAGGAACACGCCCGGGACCTGGCAAAGAATCTGGGATGGATCTTGAGACACGAACTTAACGACCTGTCCGGAGTCCTGTCCGTAGACAACGCGGGCATCACCGAAGCCATTGTCACCCCCCGTTCGGAACTGGTGGGAAAAACCTTTCACGAATATGGATTCCGAAAAAAACTGCGGGTCAATCCCCTGGCCCTGTACCGCCAGAACCAGCTCCTTCTGGAAAACATCTCTGAAATCAAAATTGAACCCGGCGATGCCGTGCTGCTCCATGGAGAATGGGAAAAATTTCACCTGCTCAAGCAAAAACCCATCCTGGCATTTACCGAACATCTGAAAGGAGAAATCCTGTATCCGGAAAATGCTCTCAGGGCCATGGGGTGCATGTTTCTGGCCCTGGCCCTGGCCCTGGGGTTCAACATTCAGCTGTCCATCTCCCTTTTGGCAGGGGCCGTGGGCATGGTGCTCTGCCGGGTGATGACCCTGGACCAGGCCTACCGGAGCGTGGACTGGATGACGGTGTTTCTGCTGGCCGGACTCATCCCTTTAGGCATCGCCTTTGAAAAGACCGGAGCCGCCGGGTTTCTGTCCACCGGCCTGACCCATCTGCTGCATGAGTTCCTGAATCCGGTGACTCTGTTTCTTCTGGTGGGCGCCCTGACCTCCGGGTTCACCCTGTTTGTGTCCAACATCGGGGCCACGGTGCTCATGATTCCTTTGGCCATGAACATGGCGGTGCAGTGCCAGGCGGACCCGAAAATGGCGGCCATGCTGGTGGCCATTGCCGCATCCAACACCTTCGTGCTGCCCACCCACCAGGTCAATGCCCTGATCATGCGGCCCGGGGGCTATCGTGTCAAAGATTACGTCCGGGCCGGCACCGGCATGACCCTGATTTTCATGGCCGTGGTCATGTTCATGTTCTGGGCGGTCTACGGCATGACCGCCTGAATCGCGGGCTTTGATCGCCCGATCCGATATTGCCCTTTACTTTCAAATCCGGATGACTATTGTAAGTTACAGAGCGGTTGTAAAGACGACCCTTAACACTGACAAAGGAGTGATCATGAGAGAGTTGAGTTTCTACTTTGAAAATATCAAAGGCACCGGCGTTCTGGCTACGGCAGACAGCAGCGGCAAAGTGGATGCTGCCATTTATTCCCGTCCCCATTTTCTGGAAGAAGACAAACTGGCCTTTATCATGCGGGACCGGCTGACCCATCACAATCTGACCACCAATCCCCATGCCACGTTCCTCTTCATCGAGAACGGCCCGGGATACAAGGGG
The DNA here is from genome assembly GCA_040883135.1 of Desulfotignum sp. Classification (GTDB taxonomy): domain Bacteria; phylum Desulfobacterota; class Desulfobacteria; order Desulfobacterales; family Desulfobacteraceae; genus Desulfotignum. Next base: position 7,874 of record JBFLKI010000221.1, read on the forward strand.
AAACGTCTGTTTCTCAAAAAAGTCAAAGAAGAGGAAAACCCGGAACTGGTGGGAAAAATCAAACGCCGCAGATACACCGACGATAAACAGGAACCCCGGTTTCTGGTGTACTTCACCCTGGAAAAAGAACTGCCTCTGATCGGCGACGGCAGCTGACAACCCTTACGATATGATTTGCAATTCATCAGATTTTTCATATCCTGTCGGGCATGGCTTTAGTCATGCCCGGTTTCAATTTTCGAGTTACCGAGACATAATATTGATTCAACACTTGAAATCTGATCCAGTTTTTTGCCGCTTCGTTTCTTGACCAGTCAGCGACCTCTTCCTACAAAGTGATGGTAACCTTTTTCATGGGAAGAGTCATGAAATTCAGCACAATCAGTGAATGTGTCCACACCATCATTGCTGAACGAATCCCTCTGGCCCGGCCATAAAATATGCGGAATTCTGGTGGTAAAAATCATACTTTTAAAAACATTTTTTATGTTTATTATGATAAATTGATCCAGATCAAGGCAAGGGGTTTTCATCTGTAATATCTTGTCATCAAATTGAACACCGGCCGGCCAATGTCGCCCGACCGGTCAAAACACAAAGCTGCAATCACGTAACCCAATAACAGCAAGGAGGCAACACCATGTTCTGTTTTCAATGTCAGGAAACCGCCAAAAACACCGGATGCACCGTCAGAGGCGTATGCGGCAAGGAAGAAACAACCGCCAATCTTCAG
>JBFLKI010000025.1:0-3980 GCA_040883135.1 Desulfotignum sp.
ATTCCCCAGCTGCTGGTTACCTTTTTAATCATTTCTCCCTGCCGGGTCAACAGATATATTTCCTGGTTCCCGGAAAAGCTTAAGGCAGCCGCCAATGTATCTTTTCCCGGCATCCAGGCCGGGGTGATGTTCATGCCTTCCCGGTCGATGACCGTGACCCGATCCTGGGCCAGGTGGCGGATATAGATATCCGGCTTGCCCCCGGCATAGGACACATATGCCAGCCGGCGGCTGTCGGACGACCAGGCCGGGGACAGAGAAATGCTGTTGTGACGGGTGATCCGGGTCGGATTGTATCCGTCGAAGTCACTGACAAAAATTTCCTTGTTCCCGTCCACCGTGGAAACAAAGGCGAGTTTGCTGGCAAACACCCCCCACCTGCCGGTAAGGGCATGGGACACTTCCGCGCAGAACAGATGAATCATGCGCCGGATCTGAGACGGGGGACCGGTGTATACCTTGCCTTTCAACATCTGGGTGTTGAACGTGTCGAACAGCCGCAGCTCCAGTTTCACCTGTCCGTCTTTTTCCTCGACCCCGCCGGTGATCAACAGCTCCGCACCGATCCCGGTCCAGTCCTTAAAATTGATCTGTGACATCTGAATGCCGGTTTCTGCCGGATCGGCCAGAAACGCATTCGGATTCACCTGTTTGAGGTATCCGGTGAATTCGAGCCCGTTTTCTAGAATCTGATGCGCGGTTGCGCCGAGATCGCTTTCCGCCGGGCTGCCGGTCAACGCCTTGAACGCCGGCAACGCTATCGGGGTCTTGTTCAGAAACGGATTGCTGACCTGAATGGTATCATAGGAGGCCGCATTCACAGGGTTCGGCGCCGGAAGCGAGCAGATCAGAAAAAGTATCATGACAGACAATACACACCGCATGGTCATCTCAATCCTTTCGGGGTGAAAATCACCACCACATCGTAGGAAATCATGCCCTTGGGCAACGCGGGCAGCGGGTTGGCGCGCTGAATGGCCCGTTTGGCACTCTGGTCCAGATACGGGTTCCCGGACCGGGTCTCGTAGCTGATATCCCGGATTTCCCCGTTTTTCAAAATTTTTATCAGAATCCGGACCTCCAGGTTCTGGTCCAGCCCGGCCAGCATCTCATTGAACACCCAGTTCTGCTGGATGGCGGACTGCAGCACCATCTTGTAAAAGTCCAGGGGGGTCCCTCCTTGTCTGCCTGAACCTGGACCGGATCCTGCCGCCGGTCCGGTACCGGTGCCGGAAGCCGATAACGACTGATCCTGCTCTTCCACGGTTTTGGCCAGGCGTTCCATGGCCCGGGCCAGCTGCTGCTGCGTGTCGGCCTCCGGGTTTTTCGGTTTTTTTACAGGCGCCGGTTGCGGTTCGGGGGGTGGTGACTGTGCCGGTTCCGGCTTGGGCGGTTCTTTTTGTTCCGCCATCAGCTCTTTGATATTCTTGGGTTTTGACTTGAGACTGACATCCGGTTTCAGCACTGACACGGGCTCCGGCTCCGGTTCCGGGGCTTCGGGTGCCGGCGGATTTTGGGATTCAGGCACCACGGATTCGGTCACCGTGGCGGCTGAAGAAGGGGCCGGCGGTACCGGATCAGCCCCTTTTTCCGGAACCACCGGCCCTCCGGGTTCCCCCGGAGCAAAGGACACCAGGTCCACCTGCACCACTTCCGGTGTCATGTACGGCACCCTGAACTGGACCAGCCATATGCTCATCAGAAAAAACAGGGCATGCGCGCACACGGAAATCCCCACATACACGGCAAGCCTGCGGTTCCCGATACCGGTTCGGTCAAGATTGTTCACCCCGGTATTCCTGATTCCGCCCGTCTGTGTCATTGCGCCCGCATGTCAGGATGCATCTGCATCCTCATCCGCCGGCAGGGTGATCATGCCTAAGCTTTTCACGCCTGCCCGTTTAATCTGGGACATCACATGAACCACCACGCCGTAGGGGACCTGTTTGTCCGCCTTGAGATACACGGCATCCGAATCCAGATTTTCCAGAATCGCACCGAGTTTCTCCGCCAGAAACGCCACCGATACCTCCTGGTCGTTCAGATAAACCGCGCGGTCCCTGTCTATGGAAATGATCAGAAGATCCTCATTTGCGGGCAGCGGCGCCGCCGTGGTGACGGGCAGGTCCACATCCACTCCCTGGACCATCATGGGGGCCGTGACCATGAAAATGATCAGCAGCACCAGCATCACATCCACAAACGGGGTGACGTTGATGTCGGACATCAACGCGTCATTACTACCGGATTCAACCTGCATCACGCCTCCATGTGATTTTGAACGTCCCGTTCGATGATATTCAACAGATCGGAAGAGAACATTTCCAGTTCCGAATTCAATACCCGGATTTTGTCCGTAAAATGATTGTAGGCCATCACGGCGGGAATGGCCGCGGCCAGGCCGGCGGCCGTGGCGATCAACGCCTCTGAAATGCCCGGGGCCACCACGGCCAGGCTGGCGGACCCGCTCAGGCCGATGCCCTGGAATGTGTGCATGATTCCCCATACGGTGCCGAACAGCCCGATAAACGGGGCGGTATTCCCCACCGTCGCCAGAAACGGCACCAGCTGCCGGTACCGGTGGATTTCAACCGTGATGGCCCGACGCAGGGTCCGCTGAACACTTTCCAGGGTATGGGAAGGAAACGGGCTGTCATTTCCCCGGGACCGGTTCATTTCCATGTAGGCCGGGATGAAAATCCGGGCCGCCGGACTGGATCTCAAAGCCTTGGCCTTGGCAAAGGCATCCGCCAGGGTCCGGCACTGCCAGAAGATGTCGGTGAAATCCGCTGCTTCTTGAAACGCCTTGCGGAAATACCTGAATTTTATGAAAATGATGGCCCATGTAACAATGGAAAAAAACAGGAGCACGAGCATGACAAACTTTACCACAGCGCCGGCATCCGCCAGCATGTAAAGCAGTCCGATTGTCTCAGTCGTCATATTTCCTCACTTGCATTTGAATCGTTGAGTGTCCCTGAAAACTATATGAGGCAGCCCGTTCTGTCAAGGCCCGGGCCCATAAACAAAAAAAGCCCCTTTAAACCGGGTTAAAGGGGCTTTTTTGTCAATTGTCAGCCGTCATATCCTTGGCGCGATATGCCGAGGACGGTTGGGCTATTACATCATGCCGCCCATGCCGCCCATGCCGCCCATGCCGCCGCCGGGCATGGCCGGTGCCGGGTTTTCCTCTTTCTTTTCAGCGATCATGGCTTCAGTGGTGAGCATGACCGATGCAACCGAAGCGGCATTCTGCAGGGCAAACCGCACCACTTTCTTGGGATCGATGACACCGGCTTCGATCAGGTCTTCATAGACATTGGTTAAGGCGTTGTAACCAAATGCGCCTTTGCCTTCCTTGACCTTGTTGATGACCACGGAGCCTTCAACACCAGCGTTATCGGCAATCTTGCGCAACGGTTCTTCAATGGCTCTGGCCACGACGGCCACGCCGAGTTTTTCCTCGCCGGTCACATCCAGGTCCTTGAGGGAATCGATGCACCGGACCAGGGCGACACCGCCGCCCGGGACGATGCCTTCTTCCACGGCGGCACGAGTGGCGTTCAGGGCGTCTTCCACCCGGGCTTTCTTTTCCTTCATCTCGGTTTCAGTGGCAGCGCCCACGTTGATGACGGCCACACCACCCACCAGTTTGGCCAGACGTTCCTGCAGCTTTTCTCTGTCATAGTCGGAAGTGGTTTCATCGATCTGGGCCCGAATCATCTTGACACGGCCTTCCAGCGCTTCTCTGGAACCGGCACCGTCCACGATGGTGGTGTTGTCCTTGTCAATGGTAATGGACTTGGCCTGTCCCAGATCCTGAAGCGAGACGTTTTCCAGCTTGATGCCGATGTCTTCGGACACGACCTGGCCGCCGGTAAGGGTGGCGATATCTTCCAGCATGGCTTTTCTTCTGTCACCGAAACCCGGCGCCTTCACGGCCGCCACGTTCAGGGTGCCCCGCAGCTTGTTCACCACCA
>JBFLKI010000222.1:0-4930 GCA_040883135.1 Desulfotignum sp.
ACGCGTTCGATCATGGACAGGATTTCCCTGATGGCGGGGCTTCGGCCAACCATCTCGTCATGTGCCTGTTGAAGTTCAATTTCCTTTTTCAGACAGATGTTTTCCTGTTCAAGCTGTTGTTTCAGCCTCCCGATTTCTTGAAACCTTTCCCGAAGTTCCATTTCCATCTTTCTGCGGGCGAGCGCGCCGGCGAATACATCCCCGACGAACCGCATCTGCTGGACCAGTTCCCGAGGCCAGGCCCGTTCCTCGTGTATCGACGCGAGGGCAAACACGCCGATGATATTTTTTCCGGACGTCATCGGTACCGAAAGAACCGATTTTATATTTCCGGCCAGACAAAAAAGCCGTTCTTTTTCCGCCGCTTGGGGAAGCGATTCCAGCCGCTCCATCACTACGGATTTTCCCTGGATCAGCTGGGTCATGTACCAGGGCAATTCGTCTTTGGAAAGTGAGGCTGGGACGGGTTTGAGTCCTTTCCGGCAAAAATCGAAAACCCTCCCGAGCCGGGTGTCTCCGTCGGAGAAGACCCTAAGACTGCAGCGGTCCGCGTCGAAAAAAACGGCAATCCGCCGAAGCCACTCCTCTATACTGTCTGCTAAATCTACCGCATATCCCCCCCGGGTTATCTGCTTAGGGGTTCCGTCCCTCGCAAGTTCCCGCAGACCGCTTCTGTCAAACTGAAAAAATTCACGTATCCGATTCAGAGCGCTTTTCATTTCCGGATCGATCTCTTCGGGGCTGATTTTTAAAAACCGAGCTGACAGGTCGAAAAGCAGCGTTTCAAATCGCAGGCGTTTATTCAGGGCCTCCTCGACCTTTCTGCGTGAAATCTCCTCCTGGTGAAGACGATTGTTCGCCTCGGACAGCTCTCCCGTAAGAGCTTCGACGCACAGCCGCTGTCCGTTTTTGTAACCGGATGCGAATTCCCAGTCCGGAAGATCGCAATGCAGGTTCTTTTTTGGGTCGCTTTGCATGGACACTCACTCCTCTTGCCTACATGTCAAAACAGAAATCTTGTGGCCGTTCCATCGTGGTCTGGCCTTTTCGGGCGGCCCGGTTCGAGCCTTTCGTGCGCAGCAAAGAATCCTCTGAAACTGTAACATCATCAAAATCCTTTGATGCATACCACCGGGCTGAGTCTGCATCGACGCCCAGAGACTGCAGGACAGCCTGGGCAAATCCTCTGGTATAACTTTCCGATACGCTCTCGTTGACCACTGTGTGAAATGCCATGATCACCGGACCTATAATCAAGTCGAACGCGAGTCTTTCGTCGGTGACGGTGAACAGCCCGGAGGCGATACCGGCTCTTATTTCCCGTGGTACAGCCTCGGTCGCCATGTTCCCTGCACTGAAGGCAATCGGCCCTCCCCGGGCCACGAACTGTGAAAAAATCGGATAGGCTCTGGCCAGTTTCAGGACCGAGACGAGGCCGCAGGCAAGGCTTGCGGCAGGATTTTCCTGCTGCTGTACGAGAGGATCGACGATTCGAATAATTTCATTGCTGACTTCCCTTGCCACCTCGATGAATAATTCCTCGTTGGTGCTGAAATAATTGTAGAACGTGCCGCGCGAGACCCCGGCATTTTTTATGACAAGGTTGATGACCTTTGCCTCCATACCATGCTGCGCAAAAACACACAGTGCTCCTTTCAAGAGTTTTGTACGCGTTTTTTCCCGTCGTTCTGCGGCGACGATCGTCCGATGGTTCACCGGTTCCCCGCAGCCTTTCGCTTTTCGTTGATTCATGGATTGTCCAACTCAATATGCAAACACGTTGATGCCAAAAGGATCAAGTCGCTTGACTGGAAAGATCCCCGTTTCTTTATAAGTGACATTTGTGTCAATATGACATGAATGTCATTTTAAAGCAAGGGGATTTTTTGAGGCTTCGGGAGAGCAGCGCTGTCCTCTGGATTTGATATGCAATTTTTCCGATCCCACTGCCGGGGTTATACCATCTTTGGGATCAGGGATAGATTTTATTTAGAAATTGTCTGATGCGCGGGTCGTCGGCACTGCTCGATGAATACCGGCAGATATTGCTGAGACCCAGACTGATCCGGCTTCATGGTCTGACAGAACCGGAGATCGTGCAGATTCTGACGGAAATCACTGCTAATGCCATCTGGCGGGATCCTCCTGCCGACAATGAACACATCTCGCCGGACCCTCAGGATTCCCACCTGTGGGCGATTCTGGCATCTGAGCCGGCAGCGGTTCTGCTCATAGGAGATCAACTGCTCATTGAAAAACCCAGACCCCGGAGATCAGTCATATCTCCGGCAGCCTGGCAGACTCATTTTGCCGGTCGTCCGACCGACCCGAACAGTAAATAGAAAGTCTCTGGAATGGATTCCATCCAGATCTTCGGGCCGGGCGGTTCGGCCGTATTGCCGGCACTTGCCTGACTTTTCAATCAGGGCGGATATGTTCGGACATTTCGGACAGGTTGATTTCCTGCGAACCTTGCCTGTCAATTTTCAATGCCCGGTTCCGAAAGTCCTGATCGTCGATTTTCTCCTTTACCCAGGTGTGCCAGGCCTTTTTTTGAGAGGCAACCACATCATCAAATTTCCGGGACGGGGCAAATTTTTCCAGTGCATCATCTGAAATCCAGACACAGTAATTGCATTTTTTCCCGCCGTTTTGAAAAATTTCAAAAAAATACCGGAAGGTCTGACTGCCAGGTTTCAACCCTTCCTGGATTTCATAGTTTTGATACTGCCACTTTTCATGCATGCGATCCTCCTTTGTCCATGTTATCCGCCTGTAAATACTATCCGCCCACCAATCTCTCCAGTCCCTTTTTTTCGCTGTCATCCAGTCCGAGCAGGTGGATTTCGCGTAACAGCTGTTCCCGGGTGCCGTTGCCTCCGGCATACCCGTTGAGACGGGCCGCGGCGGTTGAATTCACGATGTCGATCCCGTGCTTCTGATATCGATCGAGGAAAGATTTCAGGATGGAATGTGTTAACAGGTATTTCTGGTGGTAATCCTCGGCAAGGGTGAACGATTTTACCGGCAGGATATCGGTCTGAACGGTCTTGCCGGTGCGCTGTTCCAGGGCATTTTTGGAAGCCACCGCCTGTTGCCGCTGTGCTTCGTTGTGGTAGAATACGGCATTTTTATACTGGGTAATGCCTGTCTGACGGGTATAGGTGTGGCTGTCCCACAAAATATCCAGCAGCCCGCGAAAAGAAATCTTTTCCGGATCATAATCCACCTGCACGGTTTCGGTATGGTCACCGATATTCCGATAGGTGGGATCACTGGTGCTCCCACCGGCATAGCCCACCCGGGTTCTGAGCACGCCTTCGAGAATCCCGAACCGGGATTCAACGCCCCAGAATCACCCCAGGCCGAACGAGGCGGTTTCAAAAACAGCCGGCTGGCTGCGGTCAATGGGCGCCAGGGCCGTGCCCGGAATATCCGTTTCTTTTCCCGCGTCATCACCGGTCCGGGCATCGGCAGAAATTGCCGGAAACACCATGAACAGAGATATCATCATATATTTCAGCAGGGTTGCCATACGTGTATAGGTCATTTTTTTGTGTCCTTGTCTTCGAAGTTATATTTAGACGATAAGCACGGTTTGGGAGAAAGGCAATGATGGGGAATATACCCAATGCCGGATCAGCTTTCGACAGAACCGTTGATGTGGAGATTCGCCCCGTGCTGGTGACCGCTGTCAACCCGGGTTTTGTTGAAAACAAAAAAGCCCCTGGATGGCGAACCATCCAGGGGCTTTGGGTCAGACTATATAAACGCGGTGATTACACCACGGTTACATTCGTCGCAGCGGGTCCACGCTGGCCTTCTGAGATGTCAAAGGAAACCCGGTCTCCCTCGTTGAGGGATTTGAAACCCATGGCATTGATGCCTGAGTGATGCACGAATACATCTTTTCCACCGTCTTCCTGCTCAATAAATCCAAACCCTTTTGCGTCGTTAAACCATTTTACTGTACCGTTGGCCATGTTGGCTTTCTCCTAAAAAAAATAAAATAAAAATAAATCGCTTCGAACTTTAAGGAATAAATCACAGAATGAATCTTGATCAACGCCGGAAAGATTGAAACATTCAGCCATAATACAGGATTTTTGAATTAAGTCAATCTTTATTTTGCATATCCGTGTCGAAATCCGCCTGCCCCAGGAAACTGTTTATTCAGCGGACGTATCGACAGGCATTCCTGCTGGTCAAGCAGATCGGTCTGCCAGGAAGGGATGCCGTTGAAATAGTTGATCCATACCGAGGTGTTCACCAGAATCATGCATCTAGCCTCATGTCATCGAGATTTCCTTCCCATGCAAGCTTCTTGCGAAACTGCCGGATCCGTTGCTGCTCTTCCATCCGAAATAGGATGCCGAGTAGGGTTTGATATCGATGACCGGGCTGCCGTCCACCGCTTCCAGGCCTTTGACTTTCAAGATATTCTGGTGACGTTCAAGAAGCGGGACCGCCAATACCAGGAACGGGTTGATCTTCATTTACATACTCCTGACATGTAAAAAGCGGTTTCATGAGACAGTTCCCTGATTTGGGCTTGATCTGTTCAGGTCATGGGACCGGCATTGTTTTGACTACCGGCCCCGTGAATCAATGGATCCGTTTTTGTTATATCACCATTCATAACTGATTTCACCCACTGTAAACATGCCGGGTGATTTTTCATCCTCGCTTCGCAGATAGGTTTCATCAAACAGATTCTGGACCGCGAGACTGGTCGAAAGGCCGGGAAGCAGGAAATCCAGGTTGCGCCACAGTTTGATATCCACAGTTTCATACCCGTCGATCTCTTCGGTGTTCATGTCATTGCTGTACTGGCTTCCGATGTGATTCACCACAACCCGGGCGTTGACAATGGAAGTAAACACATCGACCCCGGCGCTGAAGCTGTGCTCCGGCACATATTCCAGCCGCT
>JBFLKI010000026.1:0-8314 GCA_040883135.1 Desulfotignum sp.
AACCACTCGACGATGGGACCACGTTTTAAAAAAACAATTCCTATACCGGGACGGGAAAAAAGTCAATGATATTTATGCGGCGAACGGTTTTTTCCGTCCCTTTCGATAACCGAAGACAAGATAGATGAGCCATCCGATCAAAGGAATCAGTGCGATAAAGTGCCACAGAATTTTGATTTTGGGGGAACCGAAATCCTTTTTGATGATGTCCACCAGAGCGAGCATGGTGAGGCACAAAGAGATGCCGAAAATCAGCAGAATATATAAAAGCAGGTTGTCCATAAGTTTTTTTCAGCCTTCCTTGAGCCGGTCCGATATTTTCATGAGGGTGTCCACGTAATAGTTGCTGTGGTTATAGCGGAAAAGGACTTCATGCTGGCGCTGCCGGGAAATGCCGGGTTTCCAGCCGTGATGTTTGAGATAATTGGCCACGGAAAAAATGGCGTCATCGTGGTCGAACAGATCGATTCTGCCGTCATTGTTTCCGTCTTCTGCCAGTTTCAGGGCATTGGTGGGCATGAACTGGGGAATGCCCATGGCACCGGCATAGGAGCCCTGGATCTTTTCCGGATCAATGCCTTCCCGGTCGGTGTACCGGATCAGTGCCTTGAGTTCTTCATATCCCCACCTGGAGCGCATATTCACTTTTTTCAGAAAGGTGTCCCGTTGCGGTTTTTTCTGATCCGGAATCGCATTCCAGATGCGTTCACGCAGATCTTCATCCGTGAGCGATGCCATGGTGGCAAGGGTATTGATGACAGTCTGTTTGCCCAGATACGAGCCCAGGTGGGTTTCCACCAGCAGAATGGCAGTGATGACGGTTTTGTCCACGCTGTAGCGCTCCTGGGCCTGATCCAGGGGTTGCTTGTGATCCGCCATATATTGAAATGCTTTGGTAATGGCGTCCTTGGACAGAAACTGGTCATAATTCAGGCTGGATTCGGAATGAACAAAAAACAGGGAGACCCCGTCAGGGGTAAATGAAACCGTGTCTTTTGTCAGAATGGTTTGAATTTTTTCTGGTTCAAAGCCGTCATCGATCAGCCGTTGCTTGAGTGCCTCAAATTCATTGCCGGCAGCAGGCTGCTGGGCGGCGGCCCAGGGGACAACACAGAACAGAACAAGTATACAAAAGCAGAATCCTGGAAAACGTGAGCGCAAACAAGGCAAAATTTCCATATACCGCAGGTCTCCCGAAACAATTCAATTAAAAAGTTATCCCGTTATATCGTATTTTTTTTGTGAATGCATTAAAAAAATGCCGGGATATCCAGGCGGTTTCGAAAGGGCGGAAGGGGCATCATTCATTAAATGATGCCCCTTGGTTTAACTGTAACTAAATATCGAAATACAGGTAGAATTCATGGGGATGCGGCCGGCTGATGACCGGTTTGACCTCATTGTTCATTTTGTAGTCGATCCAGTGTTCGATGACATCTTTGGTAAAGACATCTCCTTTGAGCAGAAATTCATGATCCTGTTTGAGCGCATCCAGAGCTTCTTCCAGAGAACCGGGGGCGGATTCCATCTGGGCGAGTTCTTCCGGGGGCAGGTCATAAATATTTTTATCCATGGGATCGCCCGGGTCCAGTTTGTTCTGAATTCCGTCGATCATGGCCATGGCAATGGCGGAAAATGCCAGATACCCGTTACAGGAGGGATCCGGGGTCCTGAACTCGATGCGTTTGGCCTTGGGGGAATTGGAATACATGGGCAGACGGATGGCTGCACTCCGGTTCCGGCTGGAGTAGGCCAGATTGATGGGCGCCTCGAATCCGGGCACCAGGCGCTTATAGGAGTTGGTGGTGGGGTTGGTAATGGCGCACAGGGATTTGCAGTGCTTCATGATACCGCCGATGGCCCACAGGGCCTCATCAGACAGACCGGCATATTTGTTGCCCGCAAACGTGGGGTTGCCGTCTTTCCAGAAGCTCATGTGGGTGTGCATGCCGGTGCCGTTGTCCCCGTAAAGCGGTTTGGGCATGAAAGTGACGGTGTGGTCGTATTTATGGGCCACGTTTTTGAGCACATACTTGAACCACGCCAGGCTGTCCCCCATGTTCACCAGAGAATCGAACCGCAGATCGATTTCCGACTGACCGGCGGACGCCACCTCATGATGCTGGCACTCCATGGCGATGCCTAAGTTTTCCAGGGTGAGCATCATTTCGGTTCTCATGTCCTGGTACTGATCGGCCGGAGGCAGGGGAAAGTACCCGTGCTTGGGCTTGATTTTGTAGCCCAGGTTGGGCATTTCATCGGAGCCGGTGTTCCAGTGTCCTTCCGGGGAATCGATTTCGAAAAACGCGGCATGGGGCTCAGACGCATACCGGATGTTGGAAAAGATGAAAAATTCCGGTTCCGGACCCACAAAGATGGTATCTCCGATGCCCGTGGTCTTCAGGTATTGTTCGGTTTTTTTGGCAATGCCCCGGGGGTCACGGGAATACGATTCACTGGTGATGGGATCATGGATGTTGCCGATGATGGCCAGGGTGGGCACCTTGAAAAACGGGTCCATCCTGGCTGTGCCGGGTTCCGGGATCACGATCATGTCGCTGTTGTTGATGGCCTGCCAGGCTCTCATGGAGGAGCCGTCAAATCCGAATCCGTCCTCGAACGCGGACTCGGTGAATTCACTGACAGGCACGGAAAAATGCTGCCAGGTGCCGATAAAATCCATATACCGGATGTCCACCACTTTTGCTTTGTTTTCCTTGGCCATTTCGATTACGTCTTTGGGAGTCATGGGTGTTCCTTTCGTGTTAAATTGATATCTATAAAAAAATTGAACCCGGTAAAAACCTACATCCGTTTAACCGGTTAAAGGGCATCGGTATCGGTCTCGCCGGTTCGAACCCGGATCGCTTTTTCAACGTTCAGGACAAAGATTTTACCGTCACCTATTTTACCGGTGTTTGCGGCATTTCGAACCGTTTCAATGGTTTCATCGGCCCGCTCGTCCGACACCACGATTTCCAGTTTGATTTTGGGGACAAAATCCACCACATATTCCGCGCCGCGATAGATTTCCTTGTGTCCCTTCTGGCGGCCGTAGCCGTTGACTTCCGTGACGGTCATGCCGTAAATGCCGATTTCACTGAGTGCTTCTTTGACATCATCGAGTTTGAAGGGCTTGATCACCGCTTCGATTTTCTTCATTTTATACCTCCTTTGCGTGTAACTGGGGGAGCCGATCCAAGATGGCTGTTTTAATCTGTTTGAGTTCTTCGGGATCCTGAATTTTCTGATCGTTTTCCAGGCTCCGGACGTAGAAAATATCCATAATCTGATCCACCTTGCTTCCCACCATGGCCACATTTACGTTGACACCGCAGCGATACAGGGCGTTGGTGATGGTGAACAGCAAGCCGGCAAAATCATAGGTCAGCACTTCAATAATGGTGAAAAAGCTGGAGGTGTCATTGTCGATGCGCACCTGATTGGGTTCAGGACGTCTGCCTGAAGCAATCGTGATATGGGCAGGGATTTTGTCCACCACCTTATCCAGAAAATGATCGTCCGCCAGTGCCCGCGTCAGATCCTGCTCCGCTTTTTTCCATTTTTCCGTTTCAAAGATCCGGTCACTGGGGGCCATGACCTTGAAGATGTCCAGAATGTGGGTGTCACCCAGAGGATATGCCTGGGAGGCCACAATGTTGATGCGGTTGAGAAAAAACACCCCGGCGATTTTGGAGTAGAATCCGGGTTTTTCCCGGCCGCAGATCGATACCGTGCGGATGTCCGAGTCGTCTTCTCTGGAGATCTGCCAGATGAACTGGCGATCTCCCAGGTTTTGAAACAGCTTGATATGATCGGCGATATGAATGGCCGACATATTGAGCAGGTAACGCTTGGACAGGGCATCCAGCTGTTTTGAGGTGTCCTGTTCATGCCAGATGTCCCCCAGCAGGGCCGTCACTTCTTCCTTTTTCCGCTGAATGAGACGCTGGGCTTTTCTGGATGCCAGTTCCCCGGTTTTCAGAATCCGCATGGTTTTCAAAAACAGGTCCTTGATCAGGTTTTCCGTCCATTCGTTCCAGGCCTTGGGACCGGTGGCCATGGAGTCTGCCACGGTGAGCAGAAGCAGCATGCGCAGCAGCCTGATTTTGCCCACCTTGTTGGCGGCATGTACTGCAGTTTCTTCATCAAATACATCCCGGCGGGTGGCAATTTTGGCCAGCAGCAAATGATTTCGGATCAGAAACCGGGCATCGGCCGTTTCGGTCGGGTTGAATCCCAGGCGCTCAAGAATGGGCCGGGCGATCTCAGCCCCGGTGTTGGAATGTTCTTTTGCAGGATCGGATTTGCCGATATCATGAAGCAGGGCTGCGACCCGCAGCAGGTTTTTGTTTCTGACCTCTTTGTAGACACTGGCGTACAGACTGGTGTTGACATCGGTGCCCGGTTCCCTGAAACTGTTGATCACCTGAACACAGCGGATGGAATGCTTGTCCACGGGGAACAGGTGGTAATGATTGTATTGAATTTTGTTCCGGATCGCTTTGTATTCCGGAATGATCCGTTCCAGAATGCCGGTGGACAGCATCACGTTCAGCACGTTGAATTCCCAGAACGACAGGGCCAGAATCTGTTTGAAGATCTTGATGTTGGCCGGATCAGTCCTGATCTCGTCATCCACCAGATGAAGAAATTCCGATACCACGCGCCTGGCTTCGATGGACAAAGGGATACGGCGCCGGCCGCTTTCCAGAAAAATTTTGAGCAGCAGTTCCGGATGCTGAAGAATGACCACGGTATTGGCGAAATACAGCCGCCTTTTGCGGATGACCAGACCGTTGGTTTTGGTCAGCCGGGGGGTGGCCGGTTCTTTTCGGATGCGGCTGCTGGTCAGGATATCTTCAAACGTGATCTGGTTGATCTGCTTGAGGAATTCCATTTTTGCATGCAGGTCCCCCAGAAAGATCTCCACATCCGGCCGCCCGCCCTGATTCTTGTAATTGAGGCGGTCCGCCATATCGGTCTGATATTCAAAATGCAGGGTGTCGCATTTTCGGCCCGTGATATAATGGAGCCAGTTTCTGATCCGCCAGATGTAATTTAGCGTCTTATCCAGGGTACGGTATTCGAAATGAGTCAGAAAACCGTAATATTCCAGGTCCCGTCGTTCCTTGATATCAGACTTGATCTTGGCGTACCATAAAAGGGTGTGATAGTCCCGTAACCCGCCGAATCCGGATTTCAGATCCGGGGTTACCAGAAAGGTGGAGTCGCCGAAATTTTCCAGCCGTTTGATGCCGTGTTCGAACAGATAATCCAGGGTCTGCTTGTAATGCCGGGTGGAAAGCTGGTACCGGAATGTTTCCTTGAACCGGGAATAGATCAATGAGTTTCCGCAGACGAACCGGGCATCCAGTACCGTGGTGAGGATATCGAACCGTTCAAATGCCATGTCGATGCATTCGTTCATGTGGCGTACCGCATATCCCACCTCGTACCGGGCATCCCACAGGGGATAGACGATTTCCTGGACAAACGCTTCTACCTCAGGGGGCACGGTGTCATCAAACAGAATCAGCAGGTCGATGTCGGAGTGGATGCATTGTTCTTTTCTGCCGTATCCGCCTAAAGCAATGACCGCAAAGGGCTGGCCGGCGATGACCATTTTTCGGGCCGTGATGCTTTTTTCATACACAGTGAAGACATATTCATCCAGAACCCGGGTCAGATTGCCCAGAAAATCCGGCGCACCGTCTTCCAGGAAATTCTGGACCAGCTGCTTTTTTTTTCGGGTCAGCTCCTGGATCGGTGTGTTTTTTATGTGTGCCGCTGTTTCCATGTTTTTTTAAATCCAAGCAACGTGCGTGCCAACCTTTGTCTGACAGAGGGTTCTCCCGGGGGGTGCAGGTGACCTTACAGTTTTTCAAACAAAATAATTATACAGCAAAGGATAAATAACAAAAATGTCAGTTACAGGTCAAATAAAAATACATTTTTGTGCAACAGGCATGAAGAAAGTATGGATATGGATAAGGTGTTCATGGATGGTGGGTCGGGAAACAGCTGATATTTTGCATGCAGCCGGGTAAGTGTGTCCCCGGCTGCCGAAATATTGAAGAGAGAACCTTCAAGTGTTATTCTTTGTCAATTTTCTCAGGCTCTTTTTCCTTGTCTTCTAAGGGTTCTTTTGTGGCCTTTTTGAAATTTTTTATTCCTTTTCCCAGTCCGGCACCGATTTCAGGCAGTTTGCCCGCACCAAAAATGATGAGAATGATGACGAGGATAATTATCAGTTCCGGCATTCCGATTCCACCAATCATGGGTCTCTCCTAATTTGTTTCTTGGCTGAAAATAGTAAATGAAAACTCTTAACACTATGCCGCATCAGTGTCAATGGTTTCGAATTCAGGGGATAAAAATAAAAGATACGATTTTGTGATTTGGTATTCCGGCACCCGGTTTTTTATAAATTCCTTGTGAAAAAAACGAATTTGCTTCATATTTCTTCATTGTACTAAGTTTAACTTTTGGATTTTCGGAGAGAATGACCCATGAATGAGAAGACGACCCAGGAATTTGAAGGCGCCACCAAATATGTGCTGGACCAGGAACTGGCCGCCATTGTCAATATATCCATGCGGCTGGAAATGCCGCTGCTCCTCAAGGGAGAGCCGGGCACCGGCAAGACCATGCTGGCCTATGCCATTGCCGAAAACCTGGACATGCCCCTGATTGTCCTGAACGTGAAATCCAGCATGAAACTGGTGGAGGCCCTGTATCAGTATGATACGTTGACCCGGCTCAATGATTCACGGTTCGGGGATTCCAAGCGGGATGTGAGCAATATCGATGAATATATTAAAATGGGCAAGATCGGCCAGGCATTCACGGCAGACCGGCGGACCGTGCTGCTCATCGATGAGATCGATAAAGCGGACACTGATTTTCAGGATGACATGCTGGATGTGCTGGACCAGATGCAGTTTGACATCATCGAGACCGACCAGACAATCAAGGCCAGACAACGGCCGGTGATCATCATCACGTCCAATGCCAAAAAAGATCTGTCCGATCCGTTTCTGGGCCGGTGCAATTTCCATCATATCGCGTTTCCGGATCCCAAAATGATGCGCAAGATCATTCATGTCCATTTTCCGGGTCTGGATGAAAAACTGGCAGATAACGCCATCAAGTCATTTTTCAGCATGCGGGACATTGACGGCATTGAAAAGAAACCCGCCACAAGGGAGCTGATCAACTGGATCCGGGCCCTGAACGCGGACCCGGATTTCCGGGTGAAAGAGTTGATCAACGGAAAACTGCCGTTTCTCGGCGTATTGTTCAAAAAGAGTCCGGATTACGAGCGGGCCCAGAATCTGACATCCCGAAAACGCCTGTTTTAAGGGAAATTTCCCATGTTTGTCAAATTTTTCTATACCCTCAGAGAGGTGGGGATTCCCGTGTCTCCCACGGCGTTTCTGACGTTGCAGAAAGCCCTTTATAACGGCATGGTGGCCGGCCTGGACGATTTTTATACCTGTGCCCGGGCCATTCTGGTGAAAAGCGAGCGGTATTTCGATCTGTACGACCAGGTGTTTGTCCATCATTTTGAAGGGGTGCCCCTGCCCGAAAACGAAGGCTTTGAAATCGATGAAATCGCCCGGGGCCTGCTGGATGAATGGCTCAAGAATCCCAAAATGGTGGCCGATGCCTTAGGGATTGACGAAGACAAGCTCAATAAAATGACTCCGGACGAACTGATCGAGTATTTCAAGGAACGGCTCAAGGATCAGGAGGGGCGTCATGACGGCGGCGGCAAATGGATCGGCACCGGCGGCTATTCACCGGTGGGCCATTCCGGATACCATCCAGGGGGCATGCGGGTGGGCGGTGTGTCACAAAACAAATCTGCAGTCAAGGTGGCCAATGAACGTCGATACAAGGATTATTCCACGGCCGGACCCCTGACCCAGGCCAATATCGGCGAAGCCCTCAAGCGGCTGCGCAACCTGGTGCCGGCCGGCCCCAAAGATCAGGTGAATGTGGATGAGACCATCAGAGAAACCATGCGCAACGCCGGCGAGATCGAACTGGTGTTCGACCGGGCCCTCAAGGACCGTCTCAAGGTGATCCTGGCCATTGACAACGGCGGCTGGTCCATGGATCCGCACATCGATATCGTCCAGACCCTGTTTGACTATGCAAGGGCCCAGTTCAAGGAGGTCAAGACCTATTTTTTCCACAACACCATTTATGATTATGTGTGGGAAGATCCGGCCCGGTATAAAAAACCCAAAAAGATTGTGGAATTTACCCGCAATGACCCGGAAACAAGGCTGATCATCGTGGGGGA
>JBFLKI010000027.1:0-12365 GCA_040883135.1 Desulfotignum sp.
CTGCCGTACCCGGTGAGCAGCACGGTTCGAAGGTCCGGGTCCAGCTCCTTGAGCTTGGTGATGGTCACCAGTCCGTCCATGTCCGGCATTTTCAAATCCACGATGGCCAGATCGAACCGAACGGTTTTCGCCAGTTCCAGGGCCCGGATACCCGAGGTGGCCTTCACGGGATCATGGCCCAGCAGCGCGATACGCTGGGCCATGGAGTTGAGCAGCCGCTCCTCGTCATCCACCAGCAGGATATGTTTTTTCAATTCATCCATGAACGAATCATATGCCATAAAACAGATAGATCATCAATAGTTCTACCACCAGAAAAATAACGGTCATGCCCATACCGGCCTTGGTATAATCCAGGGTCCGGAAACCGCCGGGCCGCATCACCAGGGCATTGACCTGGTGCGTGGGCAGCACAAAGCTGTTGGATGCGGACAGGCCCACCACCAGGGCCGCCATTCTCGGGTCCACACCCGACATCATGGCCATGTTCATGCACAGCGGTACCAGAAGGACCGTTGCGCCGACATTGGAAATTACCAGGGTGAAAAACGTGGTCATGATACCGATCACTCCCAGCAGCACAATGGGGGCGGGTGTCCCCACCAGGCCCAGCACCCCTTCGGCGATGAACGCGGCCGTGCCGCTTCTTTCAAACGCGATCCCCAAAGGAATCAGACCGCCCAGGAGAAACACGGTCATCCAGTCCACCGAGGAATAGGCCTCATCCACGGTCAGCACGCCCGTGATGATCATGCCCAGGGCGCCGGACATCAGTGCCACGGCCAGGGCGACATCGAAAAAGATAATCTGGACCAGGGCCAGGGCCAGCCAGCATACGGCCAGCACGGCTTTCTGAGGCCGCAGAATCTCGCCTTCCAGGGGAGAGGCAAACACCAGGGACCTGGGTTTGGGCTTATTGTTCAAAATATGAAACCGATCCCAGGGCCCCTGAAGCAGCAGGGTGTCCCCCTGGCTCAGGGGGATAAAGGTCAGGCCGCTGTAGATTTTTTTGTTCCCCTTGAACAGCACCAAGGGGTTGAGCTGGTACTGTTCTTTGAAATTGACTTCATTCAATGTCTTGCCGATCAGATCGGACCGGGGGGAGACCACGGCCTCGGCGACACCCGCATTGGTGTTGGCCAGGGTGTCGGCAAAGGTTTCCAGGGTATCCTTGATCTGCCAGCCGTATTCATCCGCCAGTTTTTCAATATTTTCATATTTGCCCACCACGGCCACATCACAGTTGGCGGAAATGTCGTCATGGCTGCGGGGAACCTGGTTGACGTTTCTGGCGGAAGGGGGGCTCACCGCGATCACCGTGACCAGAAATTTCGCCCGGATGGTCAACTCCTCCAGTGTGCCGGTCACTCCGGTTTCCGGCACGTGCAGCTCGACAATGCTCCGGACGCCCTGGTATTCAGAAATCAGGATTTCCGAGGCACCGCGACTGAATTCACCCGACTGGGAAGGAAGGATAAATCTGCCGAAAACAATGAAATAAATCAGGGCCGACGCCACCAGGCACAGGCCGATGGGGGTCTGGGTGAACAGGCCGAAGGGGGCCAGTTTTTCCCCGCCGATCACCATTAAATCGTTTAACAGGATGGTGGGACTGGCGCCTACCAGCGTGATGGTACCGCCGATGATGGCACAGAATGCCATGGGCATGAGCACCCGGGAGGTGGGAATGCCCATCCGTTTGGAAATGCGCTGGGTCACGGGCAGAAACAGGGCCGCCGCCCCGATATTCTGCATCATGCTGGAAATGATGGCCACAGTTCCGGCGATGAACATAATGATCCTGTTTTCACTCTTGCCGGCCAGTGCCATGATCGGCTTGGCCACCTTGTTCATGACCCCGGTTTTATCCAGGCCTGCACCGATGATGATCACAGCGATAATGGAGCAGACCGCGTTACTGGAAAGTCCTGAAAACGCATCTTTTGCGGTCACCAGCCCCATCAGGGGCAACAGGACCATCATCATGATGCCCACGACATCCACCCTCACCCATTCGAACACAAACAAACAGATCACAAACACAAGGACGATCATTGTCAATATCATATCCGGTGTCATTCAAATAGCTCTCCGTTCAAAAATTTATGATCCATATCAGTCACCCTGTGTCCATTACTTCCCGGCTACCTTTTGTTCCGGAAAAAATAACAGAGCGTGGCGACCATTCCAATCAATACGATGCTGAAAATAAACCTGAAACCCATCTGTTCCTCCTTAATCTATGGAATAGACACAAAATGTCTGGGCAATGACCGGCTTTTTTTCCTCCTGGGATGCCAGGCTTTTCAGGACTTTCCTGAAAAACCCCCAGAAGCTGCCCATATCCTCTTTTTCAAAATAGACCGATTCCAGGGCTTCCGTGGCTTCCTTGAGTTTTGAATCCCCGTGCCCGGTCAGAAGCGTGCTGGCAATGGTGCTGTCCAGTTCTTTGAGCCTGGCGATCAGATCGAGGCCATTGGTGTCCGGCAGCCGCTGATCGATGATTGCCACCTGCACCTTGTTTGACTGCATGATTTTCAGGGCTTCTTCGCCGTTCAAGGCCGTGAGCGGTTCATATCCCTGCAACCGGATTCTGTCTGCCACGGCATTGAGAAATTTGGGATTGTCATCCACCAGCAGAATATGAATATCTTTTTTTGCAGATTTTGACTTGGCCGTTGCCATGCCGGCCGGGTTTTCCGTAATGATGAATTCCGGCTTCCCGTATTCCTTGACCACAGCAGATACGGCATTGTCGATATTTGAAAAATGCACCGTATGGGCAAATTCCAGACCGAGTGCTTCGGCTTTGGCCCGGAAATCCTCGATATTCCGATCGGAATTTTTCTTGAAATCCTCAAATGCCACATCATGGGCGTTCGAGAAAAACTCCGTGATATCATGGGAGAGGTTGGCGCAGTTCACGGCAATGAGACCGCAATCCATCCGCTTGGCCATTTCTGTGGCATAGGTCACCATATTATCCGGAAACTTGCTTTCATATGTGGCCACGGCAATGTTCCGGACAGGTTTCTTTTCAGACGCGCCTTCACTGCCTCCGGAACTTTTATCCACAGGCCCGGTCTTCGGGTCATGCGCTTTTTTATCATTGACCTGTACGGGCTTTTTCTTTGATTTATTGAACAATGCCATAATGGAATCCTTCTATAAAAATCAGTTATTAATACCCTGCCTGCAAACCATGAAACATTAGTGTTTAAATTTTTTAATTTTATTCATTTTAGTGTTTACAAATGCAACAAAAAAAATTATATGAAGATATAAATTAAAATTTTTAAACAGTCAATAAAAAATATTCATTTATGAAACACATAGACATTTTAATTATCGATGATGAAATAAAATTTGCCGACATGCTGGGCCGGCGACTGTCTCTCAGGGGCATTACCTGTCGTGCCTGTTATGACGGACAGTCCGGCCTGGACTGGATCAAAGCCAATCCCGGTGCCGTCACCCTCATCCTGCTGGATTTGAAACTCCCGGATATATATGGTACGCAGGTGCTTGCAGATATCAAAAAAATCGATCCGGCTGTGCCTGTGTTCATCATCACCGGACACGGCAACAAAGAGGATGAAACCGATTGCCTGGCACTGGGGGCATCCGAATTCATCCACAAACCCGTGAACATCGACAAGCTGACCACACTGCTCAGCCAGGCCCGGGGGGAAGGAAAATGAAACGGCAACCGCTGATCATAAAGAACCAGGGATGGCTGGAATTTTTATTTCACCGGCCCAACATCCATCTGGCATCCTTTCAGACCATTTCCAATTATCCCCGAATCTGGATCATCAGCATCATTATCCTGGCCATCACCTCTCTGAGTCCTCTGATAATGACAACGTTCATCAACCACCGGCTGATCCAGAAGTCCGTGGATGCGGAACTGGTTCTCCAGACCGACCGGGTCACCTCCAATGCCAAACGGTCCATGCGGTTTTTTCTGGAAGAACGGTTGAACGCCCTGCGGTTTATCGTGAACGAACTGCCCTATTACACGCTGATCGATAACGAACACCTGGCGAAAATTCTGAGCAACCTCAAACTGGGATTCGGCGGATTCACCGACCTGAGCACCATCGATGACGACGGCAGCCAGATCGCCTATGCCGGACCGTTCAATCTGGAGGGAAAAAACTATAAAGACAAGCCCTGGTTCGTCCAGAGCATTCAACAGGACAATTTCAACAGCGAAGTGTTCACCGGATACCGGGACATTCCCCACATCATCATATCGGTCAGGGCTGAGACCGCATACGGCCGGCATTTCCTGCTCCGGGCCACCCTGGACACCCAGCGGCTCATGAGCATGTTGTCATCGTATAAAACCAATGTCCATACCGATATTTTCCTGATGAATCATGCCGGCATACTCCAGACACAGTCCACAATTTACGGAAAAATTTTCACTCCCACGCCTATTGATGTCCCGGCTTTTTCAGACACCACCCAGGTGATCCGGCCCGAAGACAGCGGAGAAAACGCCTATGTGGTCGGATACTCCTATATCGCCACCGAGGCGGTGACCACCCCGTTCATCCTGATGGTGTACAAGAAAAAATCCGATGTGATGAGTACCTGGCTGAACCTGGGCAAAACCTTCAACTGGATTATCGGGCTCTGCTGCCTGGTGATGATGGTCATTATCACCCTGGTGTCCACGTTCATGGTGAACCAGCTGTTTCTGGCGGATCAGACCAAAGCCGAGACCATGCTCAAAATGGAACAGAGCCAGCAGCTGGCCAGCATCGGTCAGCTGTCTGCCGGCATCGCCCATGAAATCAACAACCCCCTTGCCCTGATCAATGAAACCGCCGGCTATCTCAAGGACCTGTATCAATATGCGGATGAACACCAGAGCGACGGAGAAATCATCGAACTTCTGGACGACATTCTTGAGGCGGTGTCCCGGTGCGGCACGATCACCAGTCAGCTCCTGGGGTTTGTCCGGCAGTTCGATGTCCAGATCTCCTCGGTGAATGTGGAAAAAATGATCACCGGTATCTTAAGTTTTCACAAAAAAGAAACCGAGTACAAGGGGATTCATGTCACCACGACCATTGCACCGGGGGTCCCTGCCATCGAAACCGACCGCGGCAAACTCCAGCAGATATTGCTCAACCTGATCAACAATGCGTTTCAGGCCATTGAAGCCAACGGATGCCTGGATATCACGGTATCCCACCTGCCCCCAAACAAGGTCAGCATCGAGATCAAAGACACGGGCTGCGGTATTCCCGAAGAAAACCTGAAACGGATCCATGAACCATTCTTCAGTACCAAAAAAGATAAATTGGGAACCGGACTGGGACTGTCCATCACCTACGGCCTGGTCAAAAAACTGCAGGGGACGATCCGCGTGGAAAGCAGTGAAGGCGTAGGCACAATTTTTACCGTGACCCTCCCGGTCAAGATACAAAAAGAGGAAAAGGCATGAAAATTATTTTAGTGGATGACGAAACCAAATTCATCAACATGCTGGCCAGGCGGCTGTCGTTGCGGGGACTGGACGCGGATGTGGCCTATTCCGGAGATCAGGCCCTGGAAAAAGCCGACAGCACCCGGTACGACATTGCGGTCCTGGACATGAAAATGCCGGGAATGAGCGGATTCACCCTGAAACGAAAACTGCTGGAAAAGCTGCCGGAAATCAAATTCATTTTTGTGACCGGACATGGTACCATCGATCAAAACGGGATACCGGATCACTCCGATGATATTTTTCTGGCCAAGCCACTGAACATCGACACCCTGATCGACACCATCAGTCAGCGACTCAATCCGGACGAATAACAAGGGGAGACATCAACCATGACATCACACACCAACGACCTGGTCCAGAAGCAGGGACTTCAGTTTTTCGGATCGGTGAATGCCAGTATTTCCCATGAACTGAAAAACATTTTTGCCATCATTTCAGAGACCGCCGGTTTTCTCAACGACCTGACCCAGCTGTCCAAACAAGGCAAACCCTTTGATCTGTCTTTGCTGGAAAACTGCAGCAACAGCATTGCCGAAGAGATCGAGCGGGGGTTCGACACCATCAGGCAGATGAACCGGTTTGCCCACAGTGTGGATGATCCGGTCAGTGATATCCGGATCAGTGAGGCGTTGACGCTGGCTGTCAAGCTGACCGGATTTCTGAGCTTTGCCAGGAAAATCCGCCTGGAGGAGCCGGCAGAAAATATTTCCGTTCTCACCAGCCCGTTTCTGTTCCAGGCATTGTTATACAAGACATTGAGCGCCCTGTACCGGTTAATGGACACCAAAGGCGAACTGACCCTGGCAGTAAAGGATACGGATTCATCCGGGGTCACCCTGATATTTTCCCCTGCTCCGACCGTTGATTTTACGGATTTTCCCGATCCCCGGATTGCTGAGATCGCAGACGCCGTCAACGCGGCATTTGCGCCCACAGATACCGGGCTGGAACTGAAAATCATGAACACCAAACCAAGTTAAATATTAAATTCTGGAGGAAGCCATGACCGACACCGAAAAAATTCATCTGTTGCTGGTGGATGACGAGGAAAAATTTCTCAACGCCCTGACCGAACGGTTGAAACTCAAATTCTTTGACATCACCCCCGCCACCAATGGCGAAGATGCCATCGAGGTATCCAAAAAAGCCCGGTTTGATGTGGCAGTGGTGGATTTGCAGATGCCGGGTATCGACGGGGTCCAGCTGCTGGAAACCCTGAAGAAAAGCCACCGGTTTCTGGAAGTCATTATCCTGTCCGGCCATGCCACCATTGACACAGCCGTGGCATGCACCAAACTGGGCGCATTCAAGGTGCTGGAAAAGCCATGCGGATTTGAAAAACTGGTGGAAACCATCAAAGAAGCGTATGAGTCCCGGCTGAAAAAGAAATTTGAAAACGATATCCAGCGCATGAAACAAATTCAGTCCCTGGCATTCGGCCAGTCGCCCCTGGGAATTCTGCGGGAACTGAAAAAAATGGATGACAACCAGAAATAGCGGGCTCCCCTGCCCTGTTCCTCTGGAACGCTACGCGGTTCCCCCATCCGACATCTGGAACCGCAACGCAGTTCTGCTCCGGACCCGCCCTCCGGGGGCTGTGGCGCCCGTCCCGGAATGACGTCATCCGACGGTCCGGGCACCATATCCCCCGGAGGGCTTGACAGGGGTCCATTTCCGGAACCCGGAATTTTCTTGCATTTTGGGGGATCTGATCGTATATTCTACGTTTTTCAGCCATCATTTCATAGAGAATATTACCGAGGAAGATCCCATGAAGTCAAAGACCAATATTGTTTATTCCATTCCCTGGAACCTGTTTCTGATTACCTTCGGCAGCGTGATCGTGGCCGTGGGGATCAAGGCGGCGATCATCCCCCAGGGCATGATCACGGGCGGGTTTTCCGGCCTGGGCCTGCTGTGCTACTACGGCTCGGATATCCTGACCCCCGGGATCTGGTACCTGATTTTGAACATACCGGTGTTCATCATCGGATGGAAATTCATCAGCAAGCGGTTTCTGTATTACAGCCTTTACGGGGCCGGTGTCCTTACCCTGTTCATGGACCTGGTGAATTTCAAGTTCGATATCACCGACCCGTGGCTGGCAGCCCTGGCCGGCGGGACCCTGGTGGGGGCCGGGGCCGGGATCGTTTTCCGATCCCTGGGATCCGGCGGGGGCAATGATATCATTTCCATTCTGCTCAACCAGAAATTCAGTCTGCGCATCGGTACCTACAACTTTATGTTCAATTTCGTGCTGTTCGCATTCAGTTTCGGATATCTGGACACGGACATCATTCTGTATTCCATGGCCACCTCCTACATCGCCTCCCAGTCCATTGAATACTGCATGGGCCTGTTCAACCAGCGCAAAATGATTCTGATCATCTCCAGAGACCTGCCGCAGATCGCCGACCAGATCATCAATAAAATGCAGCGGGGCGCCACCTTTCTCAAGGGCCGGGGCGCTTACTCCGGCGAAGACAAGGAAGTGCTGCTCACCGTTGCCAATACTTACCAGATCAAACGCATCGAAGAGATCGTGTTCAACATCGACCCGGATGCCTTCATGATCACGGAAAACACCTTCAATGTCCTGGGCAGAGGGTTTTCCAGCCGCAAGGTGTATTGACTAAGCGTATCAAGGTTTCCAGCCCGGACGATCATTCCTGTTGCGGTTTACAGATCTTTGTGCTATTTTTGGCAATAATAAACGGCATAAAGTTATTTAAGGACAACTTTCATGGGCTCAAAGAAAAAACGCGGCCCCTGCATTTCCGTTCGCAACGGACTGAAACGCCTGGGGGATGACCTTCGCAAAGCCCGGCTCAGGCGCCGGCTGAAAATGACGGTGGTGTCGGAACGGGCGGGCATCAGCCGAGAAACCCTGGCCAAAATCCAGAAAGGAGATCCCGGGGTCAGCATGGGCAACTATGCCATGGCAATCTTTGCCATCGGTCTGGGCGTTGACTGGATGAACCTGGCGGCCATTGACAAGGATTACACCGGTCAGATCCTGGATGAAGAACGGATTCCCCGCCGGGCCAGAGACACGGGAAAATCAATTTAACATGGAACAGCCGGTATTTGTTCACTTAGATTTTCAAGAAAAAACCATCCCTGTCGGTACTCTGTGGGTCCATCAGAAACAGGGCAGACAGACTGCGTCATTTGAATACGCTGAATCCTACCGATCACTACCAGGTCATTTTGCCCTGGAACCGGCACTGATGGTGACTGCCGGCCAATACCACAGCCGACACCCTTTTTTTGGAGCTGTCAGTGATTCCGCGCCGGATCGCTGGGGCCGAAAGTTGATACAGCGGCTGGAATTTCACCAGGCCAAGTCAGAGAACCGGGCGCCCCGGACATTGATGGAAGCCGATTACCTGCTCATGGTGGATGACCGCTCAAGGCTGGGTGCGTTACGATTTTCCCTGAAAAAAAATGGACCTTATCTGGCCCGGTATTCAGATACCAGTATTCCGCCCCTGATCCAGCTTGGCCGGCTGCTTCAGCTTTCCAGCAAAGTACTCAAGGATGAAGAAAGTGGTGCGGATATAAGGGACCTGGTCGAACCCGGGTCTTCCCTTGGCGGTGCCAGGCCCAAAGCCGCAGTCATGGATAACCAGGGAAACCTGCTGCTGGCAAAATTTCCCAGCCCCCATGACGCCTGGGATGTCGAACTGTGGGAAGCGGTTGCCTTTATTCTGGCCAAACATGCCGGAATTGCCGTGCCTGAAACCCGACTTGTCAACATATCGGGTCAAAACGTTCTGTTACTGCAACGGTTTGACAGACAGGGTACAAAACGCATTCCATTTCTGTCCGCCATGAGCATGCTTGGCGCTTCAGACGGTGATACGGCAAGCTACCTTGAAATCGGGGAAGCCCTCATTGCCCACGGCGCCAATCCGGACCAAGATCTTAAAGAGCTTTGGAAACGATTGGTTTTCAATATTCTGATTTCCAATGTGGATGATCATTTGCGAAATCATGGATTCCTTTATGAGAACCTGTCGGGATGGTGTCTGTCCCCCATCTATGATCTCGAACCGACGCCGGTCCATGTCAAACCGCGGTTTCTGAGTACCTCCATCACTCTGGACGATGCCACTGCTTCCCTGGACCTGGCATATGATGTGGCGTCCGAATTTGGACTGGATGCCGGTGAAGCCCGTATGCTGGCGGGTCAAGTGGCTGCGGGCACGGCAAAATGGCACCAGGTAGCCCAGCGTCTCGGGGCCGGTCACCGGGAAATCGAATCGATGGGCTCCGCATTTGAACATGAGGATCTCAATAAGGCCCTGATGCGCTAATCTGGGATTACCCTATCAATTGGTGACTGGAGGGATCCACGGCCGGTACGGTGTAGTTGTGCGGGTATTTTATTCGTAGATGGTGTGCTGTTTGGGATCGAACGCTTCCCGGATGCCTTCGCCGGTGAAGGTCACGGTCATGAGCGTGACCACCAGGGCGCCGACCACGGATGCGGAGATCCACCAGGCTTCCATGTTCTGCCAACCCTGGGAGAGCAGTTCGCCCCAGGAGGGCGTGGGGGCGGGCAGGCCGAATCCCAGGTAGTCCAGGGAGGTCAGGGCTACGATCCCGCTGGAAATGGCAAAGGGCGCATAGGTGACGATCACCGAGATGGTGTTGGGAATGATGTGCCGTAAAATGATACGGAAATGGGAGGCTCCCAGGGATCGCACCGCCAGGATATATTCCCGTTCCTTTTCCTTGTAGGTCATGGTGCGCATGACCCAGGTGATGCTGATCCATCCGAAAAACGCCATGATCAGCAACAGAATCATGAAACTGGGCACCAGGATCGATGACACGATGATAATGACGTACAGAAACGGAATGTTGGACCAGATTTCGATGACCCGCTGGAAAAACAGGTCGAACTTTCCGCCGAAATACCCCATGGCGCATCCGATGAAAATTCCGATGGTGTAATTGATCAGCAGCAGAAAAAACGAAAACAGAATGGCGGTGCGGAATCCATACACCAGCCGGGCCAGGATGTCTCTGCCCACATTGTCGGTGCCCAGAAAGTGCCGGTCTTTTGCCGACGGGGGAAACGGCGGATACTGGTTGAGGCGAAGGTCGTTTTCATAAGGGTTGTAGGGTACCGGAGGCAGAATGACGATATCTCCCTGTCCGGCCTGTTTGAACCTTTGTTTGAGTTCCCGGTAATCGGTTTCATATTGATAATCCAGGCCGAACGTGGTGCCGGGAATCATCTTTCCATAAGTGGGAAAATACCATGTTTCCTGATATCTCACCACCAGGGCCCGGGAATTGATGAACAGTTCCGCGGCAAATGAAAACACGATCAATCCGGTGATGATCAGAAACGACCAGAATCCCCGGCGGATGGAAACAAACCGTTTGAGTTTGCGCCGCGTGACCGGATTGAGGGCAAATAGATTCATTTGAACCGCACCCGGGGATCCACGATCGCCACGCAGACATCACTTAAAATATTGCCGATCATGAACAGCAGCGAGGAGATCACCAGGATTCCCATGACCACGGGATAGTCCCGGTCCACCACGGATTCGTATCCCAAAAGGCCCATGCCGTCGATATTGAACACTTTTTCAATGAGAAACGATCCCATAAGCAGAATGGAAATATTGTTGCCGAAACTGGTGGCAATGGGGATCAGGCTGTTGCGGAGGGCATGCCGGAACACCGCGTTTTTAAAAGACAGCCCTTTGGCAATGGCGGTGCGCACGTAATCGGCGGCCAGGTTGTCCATGAGCGTGTTTTTCATCAGAAGCGTCATGACCGTGAACGAGCCGATCACATAGGCGAACAGCGGCAGCACCGTATGCCGGGCCAGATCCTGGACCCGGTCCACCAGTCCCAACTGGTCGAACCGGTTTGAGACCAGGCCGCCTAAGGGAAACACGTCCCAGTGGGAGGCAAACAGCACCAGCATGAGCACCCCGGCCACCCACCCGGGAATGGCATACCCGGTGAAGATGACCACCGATGACACCGTGTCAAATCCGGATTTGTGGCGCACGGCCTTGGCCATGCCCAGGGGAATGCACACCCCGTAAATGAGCACCAGGCTCAATCCCCCGAAATACAGGGATACCGGCATGCGGTCTCTGATCATTTCCCATACCGGGTCGTGATATCTGGTGGAACGTCCCAGATCCCCCTTCAGGACCTTGCCCAGCCAGTTCACATAGCTGTGCAGGATGGGTTTGTCAAACCCGTAATAGGCTTCGAGCTGTTGAATCTGCTCCCGGGACAGCGGCTGTCCTTCGCCCGGCCCGGCCCGGGCGGATGCACTGCCCTGCCCGCCCATCTGCATGGCCCTTGTTTCGGCGATGATCCGTTCGATGGGGCCGCCGGGTACGAACCGGGTGATGGTGAACACCATGATGGTGATGCCGATGAACGTGGGGATCACCAGCAGCAGGCGGCGGATAAAATACGCGGTCATGACACAGGCCCACCCAGCGGAATCAAGGGGTTTCCAGGTTGTGGTACACGGTTTCCAGGGCCTGGTCCAGAAACCGGGGCTGGGTCCCGCCCGCCTGGGCCATGTCCGGCCGTCCCCCGCCGCCGCCCCCCACGATCCGGGCTGCCTGCTTCACAATATCCCCGGCCTTGTATCGCGTCACCAGGTCCTGGGACACGGTAGCGATGAGCAAGGCCTTGCCATTGGATTCCGCACCCAGCAACAGGATCCCGGACCCCAGCTTGGCTTTGAATTTATCGGCCAGATCCCTCAGCTGGGAGGGATTGTCGATTTCCACCCGTCTGGACAGTACCCGCACCCCGTTGATCTCGCGGATACTGTCGTCGATGTCTGACACAGAACTGGACGCAA
>JBFLKI010000223.1:0-12693 GCA_040883135.1 Desulfotignum sp.
CGATTCTGGATCCCAAAAAAGGCAAAATCTACAAATGCAAAATTTGGGCGGAAGGCGACGAACTCAAGGTTCAAGGCAGTTTTCTGTTTATTTCACGAACCCAGACCTGGCATCGGGTAAAGTAAGGTCAATTTAGGGGGGACAGGGTACAGAACGTGTCGTAAAACGCGGCCTGTTCCCCCATGTCCGACATCCCGGCACTTGTAAGAAAATTCACGGCACCGCTTTTATGCCACCATCCCTGGTGCATGAACGCGGTGCCGTCCCTGATGGCGGGATCCACTTTCAGGCGGACGGTCAGCGCTCCCTGACGGGTGGAGATCCGAACGGTTTCACACGCAGCCACGTCAAATCGGGACGCCGTATTCCCGTTCACATGCACGGCAGAAAGCCCCTCTTCAAAGACGAAATTCTGTGAATGCAGAGATTTCTGAGTTTTACAGGTAAGCAGGCGCAACGGAAATTTGTTGTCTGACGGACAAGGGGGCGTGAACCGGGGCAACGGAGAATGCCCGAGCGATTCAGCCGACGGGCTGTAAAGTTCGATCTTTCCGGACGGTGTGTCAAACTGCCTGTCCGCCCAGGGAATATCATGGCCGGGCATTCGAATGTACTCAGCGGCCAGTTGTTCCAGATCCGTATCAGGATCCATTCCCAGTTCGGCCAGCAACGGGGCGGCGCACTGGGTCAGATACTGATCTGAGGAATCAAATCCCAGCGTGTCCACGCCCATCCGCGCGGCCAGCGCCAGATAAAAGTCAAACTCAGGCATCAAGGTTTCCGGCGGATCCACCGATCTCTGCGAGTAATTGAGCACATGGGAATACATGGACGTCACAAACAGGTCGTCCTGCTCGAACACGGTGGCGGCGGGCAGCACCATATCGGCATGCCGTGCCGTGTCTGTCATGAAATGATCAAACACCACCTTGAATGGAATTCGCTGAAACCCGCGTATCACCGTGTTCAGGTCCGGACTCTGGTTCAACGGATTTCCGCCGGCCACAAATGCCGCAGCAATGGGGGGATCGGCTGCGGTTTCAAGAAACGATCCCAGCTGGGGGGCCGGAAACGTCCGGGCGTGTTTCACCTGTGACAGGCTGTTTTTCTCCGGACGATGAAGCAGCGGAGACAGGGATCTGGCCGCATAATTGGCACCGGCACCCGGTTTTCCCACATGCCCGCACACGGCAGCAAGGGCGTCGATGCACCGCACCGTGTTTCCGCCGTTGGCATACCGCTGCAGGCCGTATCCCATCCAGATTCCCGGGGCACGGGCCATGGCGTATTCCCGGGCCAGTTCTTTTATGGTTTCCGGTGATATGCCGGTGATCAGAGCAGCGGTTTCCGGATCAAACCGGTCCAGATGTTTGACAAACCGGTCAAACCCCAGGACATGATTTGTCACAAATGGTCTGTCATGCCGGTTTTCTGTTACGATGACATGGGCCATGGACAAAGCCAGAACACCGTCAGTACCAGGTTTTACCGCCACGTGGGTGCCAAGGGATTTTGCGGTTTCCGACCGGATGGGGTCAATGACAATGATACGGATACCGTTTTTTTGGACCTGTTTGAGCAGGGTGTAAAAATGCAGGCTGGTGGCTTTAGGATTTCGTCCCCACACAATGACCAGGTCGGAATTGACGACATCTTCGGGCAGGTGGCCCCGGACATCCCCGAAATCAAACCGCTGGGCCGCCATGCCCGCGGCCCAGCACAGACTGCCGGTAAACCGGGTATCTCCGCCCAGGCAGTTGAAAAATATGGACTGGATCCGACCCTTGACCCCACCGTATCCGTCACTGGTATAATTGAGCACCCCGGCCGGGCCCCAGTGATCGTGAACAGACCTCAGGGTGGCGGCGATACGGTCCAGGGCATCATTATAAGTTGTACGTACAAAACCGGATTTTTTCCGGACCAAGGGATACCTCAGTCGGTCCGGATGCGCATGCCGCTTCAACAGGTCCCGGCCCTTGGAACAGATCACGCCCCGGGTCAACGGATGGTTTGGGTCTCCCTTGACGTTTATGATCCGGCCGTTTTCGACCGTTACCAGAAACCGGCACAGGTCAAAACAGTCCATGGGACAGGACACCGGAACGGTCTGGATCATTTAAGCAGATTTCTCAGCCGCAGCACCGAGCAGTTGGCATCCTTGACCACCCGTTGGGCGCAGGTGTTGGAAAATGCCTCGTTCACGGTACGGCTGCGGTTGTGGTAGACCACGATCAGATCCGCCCCCCATGTGTCCGCCATTTTAAGGATTTCTTCATAATGTTTGCCCACCAGAACCTTGTGGGAGACATTGTTTCCGTGACAGTTGGCTGCCACAAAGTCATCCAGGGATTTCTGAAAATGGGCCCGGGCTTCCTTTTTGATCTCTTCGGTGACAAACGAGGCCACAATGGGCATGGTAAATCCGGGCATCACCGACACAATGCGAATCTGTGCCCCGCTCAGGGAGGCCAGTTCCGCTGCATTGTCATATACGGCCTTGGATGTTTTGGGATAGTCGATATCCACGGGCACCAGTATTTTGTTGAACATGAAATCCCCCTATTCCAGTTTGAGCCGGGAGGCTTCTTCCGGTGTCTGCCGGCGTTTCTGAAGAAAATAGATCAGGCCCAGCAACGCCAGGGCCGGAAAAAACATGAGCTGTTTGGGAGGCCGGTCCGTTTCCACCATCACCGTGAGGATCTCCTGATCAAAATCAATCCCCATGCGCTCCGCATTGCTGCCGAACATGATGTTGTCCACGATCACTTTTCCATCGTCCTCGATCACCTCAAACCCCACTTCCCTCAGCCGCTCTTCAGGGGGAGCTTCCTTTCCCACGGGCAACATCAAAGCTTTTGTGAATTCTTCGCCGTTCAAGGTTTCCCCTTTGATCACCAGACGGATCATGGTGTTCTCATCCTGTTTTTCCATGGCTTCCATCAGGTAGGTGCCGGGCTCCTCATGATAGGGCTCGTATATCTTGTCCCAGAAAAATCCGGGTCGCAGCAGTGTAAACGTCACCAGCAGCAGAGCCAGACTCTCGTAGAACCGGCTTTTGGTCAGCCAGTACCCCTGGGTGGCTGCCCCGAAAATCAGCATGGCCGCCACCGCGGAAGCTACGACAATGATCAGATGAAGCCAGTTCTGAATGCCGATCATGAGCAGTTCCGTGTTAAAAATAAAGAAAAACGGCAGCACGGCGGTGCGGATATCGTAAGTAAATCCCTGGATACCCGTCCGGATGGGATCACCACCGGATATGCCGGCCGCGGCAAATGCCGCCAACCCCACCGGTGGGGTGTCATCCGCCAGAATCCCGAAATAGAATACAAACAAATGCACTGCGACCAGCGGGACGACCAGCCCGTTCAGGGCGCCAAGATGAACAATTACCGGTGCCATCAGGGTGGACACCACAATGTAATTGGCCGTAGTGGGAAGTCCCATCCCCAGCAGCAGGCTGATAACCGCGGTAAACAATAGAATCAGCAGCAGGTTGCCGCCGGAGATGAATTCCACAAACGCGGTCATGACCAGGCCGATACCGGTCAGTGTCACGGTGCCGACCACAATGCCGGCGGCAGCCGTGGCCACGCCGATACCGATCATGTTTCTGGCACCGGCCACCATACCGGCGATCAGGTTGTCCCATCCCATTTTAAAGGCAAATTCCGGGGCACTGTTTTTCCGGATCAGCCCCTTCAACGGCCGCTGGGTCAGGACGATGAAAATAAGCACCACTGTAGCATAATACGCAGACAAAGACGGTGACAGCCTTTCCACGGTCAGGCACCACATGAGCACCACGATGGGCAGCAGAAAGTAATACCCGGCCTGGGCGGTCTCTCCCAGTTTGGGCAGTTCGGTGATTTCATGGGTGTATTCCAGTTCCGGTACCCGACAGGCCAGCCAGATCAGTACAACATATGCGACCACGATCAGCAACCCAACGAAATAGACAGCCGCATCTCCGGCCACGGCTTTGATCCAACCGATGCCGTAATAGGTGCCGCCGCCGATGATGATCAGGGTCAGAACAGTGAATACGAAAGACAGCAGTTTGCCGGCGAACGTCCTGGTCACCGGCTTTTCCATCCCCTTGAGCCCCATCTTGCAGGCTTCCAGGTGCACGATATAGACCAGTGCGATATAGGAAATGATGGCCGGTAAAAACGCATGTTTGATCACCTCCACATAGGAGATGCCCACATATTCCACCATGAGAAAAGCGGCAGCGCCCATGACCGGGGGGGTGAGCTGACCATTGGTGGAGGCGGCCACTTCCACGGCACCGGCTTTTTCCGCCGAAAATCCCACTTTTTTCATCAAAGGAATGGTAAACGTACCGGTGGTGACCACATTGGCGATGGAGGACCCGGACACCAGGCCGGTGAGACCGGATGACACCACCGCCGCCTTGGCCGGCCCGCCGCGCATGTGTCCCAAGCCCGCATAGGCGGTGCGGATGAAATAGTTGCCGGCGCCGGCCGACTCCAGCAGGGACCCGAACAGCACAAACATGAACACCATGCCCGTGGACACCCCCAACGCCACACCAAACACCCCTTCAGTGGACAGCCAGTAATGGGACATGCCCTTGGTCAGGCTGGCCCCTTTATGGGCAATCACTTCCGGCATGTACGGCCCGAAAAAGGTATACACCAGAAAGACCGCTGCCACCACCATCAAAGGGGGCCCCAGGGCGCGACGGGTGGATTCCAGAAGCAGTATCAGCCCGATGACGCCCACCACCAGATCCAGGGTGGTGGGAATTCCGGGCCGGGCCGACATCTGGTCGTAGAAAATAAACAGATAGGCGGCACAGAATGCTGCCACCAGCGCCACAAACCAGTCCTGAACCGGAATATACTCTCTGGGGGACGACTTGAACGTCGGATACGCGGTAAAGGATAAAAACATGGCGAATGCCAGATGGATGGAGCGGGCTTCGGTGTCATTGAGAACAAAAATGTTGAATATGAACGGCAGCGGAGAAGCGTACCATAGCTGGAACAGGGTCCAGATCAGAGGAACGAAGAACAGAATATTCTTTGAAACCGAACCCACCGGACTTCTGGCCCCGGCTTCCACCTCGGCCACGAGATCTTTCACATCATCCGGAATGGTTGGCTTGCTTGCAGCGGTCATGGGGACAAGGCCTCCTTTAAAAAAGGATTATACAACAAAGAAACAGATAAACGCGTGCAACCGTCATCCGCCGCCGCACACGTTTATCCTAAGCTTTGACAGCTTACATCAAACCGGCTTCTTTGTAGTATTTCACGGCACCGTCATGCAGCGGTGCAGACAGACCATCCTTGATCATTTCTTCTTTTTTGAGAACCTCAAACGCGGGGTGCAGTTTCTTGAACTGATCAAAATTATCAAATACGGCTTTGACCACATGATAGATGACCTCTTCCGGCACCTTTGCGGAGGACACAAACGTTGCACCCACACCAAAAGTTCTGGTGTCTGTGTCGGTGCCCCGGTACATGCCGCCGGGAATCGTGGCTTTCCGGTAGTAAGCATTATCCGCCACCAGTTTGTCAATGGCAGGACCTTCCACCGGTACCAGGATGGAGTCACAGGAGGTGGTGGCTTCCTGGATGGATCCGGACGGATGGCCCACGGTATAGATGATCGCGTCGATCTTGTTGTCGCACAGGGCTGCGGATTGTTCCGCCGGTTTCAGCTCAGAGGCCAGTTTGAAATCATCCATGGTCCATCCCAGGGCATCCATGACCACTTCCATGGTACCGCGCTGTCCGGAACCCGGATTCCCCACGTTGACCCGTTTGCCTTTCAGGTCTGCAAAGGTCTTGATACCGGAATCTTTTCTGGCCACTACGGTAAACGGCTCGGGATGAACGGAAAATACGGCCCGCAGGTCTTTGTCAGGTCCGGCAGCCTCAAACGGGGTGCCTTTGGTGCCGTGATAGGCGTGATACTGCCAGTCGGACTGGGCCACCGCCATATCCAGCTCACCGGCCCGGATGGTGTTCAGGTTATACACGGACCCGCCGGTGCTTTCCACAGAGCAGCGAATGCCATGCACTTTTCTGTCTTTGTTCACCAGACGGGCGATGGCACCGCCGGTGGGATAGTATACCCCTGTCACTCCGCCGGTCCCAATAGTGACAAAGGTCTGTTCCGCCTGTACCGGTGCGGACCCAAAGAACAGAATCATGCCGAAAAATGCCGTAATTGCCAATACCAGTAATTTTTTCATCTGAACCTCCATATAGTTAAATTAATATATCATCTCAGTGACGCAGTCACCATGGCCACATCAGCCTTATGATTGGTTCAATCGCCTCCTTTCTGTCTGTTTGTTAGGAATCATGACATCATGCTTCCTAACACAAATTTTTTTTGAAACAAGGGACAGTCAAATCTCTCTACCCCTTGCACGTCTTTAAAAGTTATCGTCTTCCGGAATTTTTGTAAACCTATTTTTTCAGGATGATCCGGGCATCCACCACATCCAGACCCTGTTCGTAGAGGATCACCGGATTCAGATCCATTTCCTGGATTTCAGGATAGGATTCCACCAGTTCCGAACAGATGCCCAGCAGTTTGCGCAACGCTTTTTTATCATAGCCTTTCTGGCCGCGAACCCCGCTCAAAATTACGGATGACCGGGTCTCTTCAATCATTTTTTTGCAGGATGCCGGGGATACCGGCAGCACCCAGAATGTCACATCCTTCATGATTTCCACCATGATGCCCCCAAGGCCGTACATGATCACCGGTCCGAACTGTTCATCGATCTTGGTGCCGATGATTATTTCCAGGCCCTTGGCTGCCATGGGCGCCACCAGCACGCCTCTGATATCTGCCGAAGAGTCATAGATCCGGGCGTTCTCCATGATGATATCAAAGGCCGCTTTCACCTGGGAGTCATCTCCGATATTGAGCATCACGCCGTTGGCATCGCTTTTGTGCAGAATATCCGGGGATACGATTTTCATCACCACATGGCCGTTCAATCCCCGGGCAATCTGAACGGCTTCCTCAGCGGTTTTCGCCAGCCCGCCCACAGATGTGGAAGCGCCGTGGAGTTTAATGAGCTGTTTGGCCTCATGCTCCAGAAGCACGCGACGATCCTCGGCCAAAGCCCCCTGGATGATGGCATCACCTTCGGGCTTGGCTTTTTCCCGCCAGTTGAGCACAAAATTGGATTTGGCATGATAGGTTTTCAGATAACTTCCATAGGTACACAGACAGGCCATGCTTTTGCAGGCGATATCCAGAGAATCATGCACCGGAATATCATAATGGCGCAGCAGATCCAGGGCATGGGAGTCATACGCACTGTATAACGAATGAACGAAAATAGGTTTATTGCGCTTTTTTCCCATGGTACCCAGACGATGGGCCGCCTGTTCCTCACCGATGGCCAGGCTTTTTTCAAACCGGATGCCATATCCGCCGAACAGTCCCACAATGAGAAGACCGCCCACGGCCGGATCCTTGAGCAGAATTTTGGCGCAGTCGGCAAAGATGCTGGGATCCGCATCCGTGCCGCCGGCCACATCCACCGGATTGATCACGGACGCCGCCTCAGGCAGGATTTTCCTGAGATTTTCCCTGGTTTTTTCCGACAGGTCCGCCAGCTCGATGCCGTAATCGGTCAACAGGTCCGCAGCAATGGTGGCATGTCCGCCGCCGTCCGCCAGCACGGCGATGGCATTGTTCTTCACCGGCGGTTGGCTGGACAGGGTTTCGGCCACCGGAAACAGTTCGTCGGAATTTTCGATCACGATGATCCCGGCCCGTTCATACGCGGCCTTGGCCACCTGGCCAATACCGGCCAGAGATCCGGTGTGGGATCCGGCGGACTTGCGCCCCTTGTCGGACCGGCCGCTCTTGAGCAGAATAATGGGTTTTTCAATACTGGTCTTGTAGGCTTCCTGCAAAAATTCCCGGCCCTGGCTCATGCCTTCCACATACATGAGAATGGCCTTGGTGTCGGGATCGTTCCTGAAAAACGCCAGATACTCGTGAAACTTGATATCCGACTCATTGCCCACCCCCACGTAATACGTAAATCCCCCGTGCTTGCGGATGGTGGCTTCAGTGATGAGGGTCAGGGCCATGTTGCCGCTCTGGCACAGCAGCGCGATACTGCCTTCGGGCGCATTCTGGATACCCACCAGGTTCATGCGGGATTTCAGGTTGATCATGCCCGACGTGTTGGGACCGATGAGTCGGACCTGGTTTCTTTTGGCCGCATCCACCATCTCCTGCTCCAGGATGCGGCCCTTTTCTCCCAGCTCACGGAATCCGCCGGCAATGATCACTGCCCCTGCCACACCCTTGGCACCGCAGCTGTCAAGAATTTTGGGAATGGTTCTGGCGGGTGTGGTGATCAGGGCCAGATCCACCTTGTCCGGGATATCGGTGATATCCTTGTAGCACTTCAGACCCAGAATAAAGTCTTCATTGGGATTGACCGGGTAGATCTCTCCTTCGAACCCGTCGGCCAGAAGGGTTTTAATCGCCTGGTACCCCCGCTTGGTCTTGTTCCGGGACGCACCGATGATGGCAACGGATCTTGCATTCAACACATGTTCCAGCATGGATACCTTCCTTTATTGCTTTTTGCGCTGGGCAAATTCATCCAGAGAGGTCTGGCGCTCCTTGGTGGACACACAGGCCAGACACGCTTCTATTTCATAATCCATCAGGGCTTCCAGGCTGACCTCGCCGGCGGCCATGGCCAGTCCCTTTTTGATGAGTTTCAGAGAAAATGCGGAATTGGCGCAGATTTTATCCGCCATGGCAACGGCCTCATCCATCAGCTGTTCCAGAGGTACGGATTTGTTCACCAGTCCGATGCGGCA
Source organism: Desulfotignum sp. (assembly GCA_040883135.1). Lineage (GTDB taxonomy): Bacteria > Desulfobacterota > Desulfobacteria > Desulfobacterales > Desulfobacteraceae > Desulfotignum. The sequence goes on from JBFLKI010000223.1 coordinate 8,853, forward strand.
GGCTTCTTCCCCAGTAATGTTTTCGGCGGTGAACAGCAGTTCCTTGGCCTTTCCCGGTCCCACCAGATCCTGAACCAGACGGAATGCGCCCCCGGTGACCGATGAGGTGACTTTCGCTTCAGGAGATCCAATCAGCGCTTCTGCCGCAGCAATTCGGATATCACAAGCCAGAGCCAGCTCATACCCGGATCCCAGGGCATAACCGTTGATGGCGGCAATGGTGGGTTTTTCGAACCGCAGAATTTTCCGGGACGCTTCCTGTAGCGATTCCAGATACTGCCGATACGCTTCAATGGTCCGCCCCTTGGAGTCTTTCAGGTCCGCCCCCGTTGAAAACGCCCGGCCTTCGCCGGTGATGATCAGGGCCTTGACCTGATCATCCTGGCCCAGGATTTCCAGCGCATCCATCATTTCCGTCCACAGCTGCCGGTTCATGGCATTGAGCACTTTTGGCCGGTTCAACCGAATCACACCCACGTGATTCCGGATATCCACCAGAATAGTTTCATAGTCCATTGAGATCCTTCTCCTTTGGTTTAACACCTTTAGCAAGTTTATGATCACGCTTGGTTTCACAGTTTTTTTACCTCATTTACACGCAAAATAAAAGGGTCTTACAGGAAAGATCTTGATTGTCAGTTTGAAATGCGCCAGGATCTGAGTATGGTATTTTGTGAACTGATCCAATTTCGAAATGGAAATCACACCCAATGCATCAGAAAAAAAACGGTCACTGCGTCAAAACCTGGCTGACCCGCCATATTTCCGAAATGTACAGGCTGTTGGCAAATCTGGTCAACATTCAGAGCGGGACCTGGAACAAAAAAGGGGTGGACAGGGTCTGCCTGGCCATCCGGCTGGAAATGGAATCCATGGGATGTGCCTGTCAAACCATTGCCCAAACCGATTACGGCAACCATCTGGTGGCAAGGTATTCCGGCACGGCCCGAAAGAAAACGCCGGTACTTATTACCGGGCACATGGATACCGTGTTTCCGAAGGACACCGATTTCACCACCTATTCAGAAGATGGCACCCGTTGTTTTGGACCGGGCACCGCAGACATGAAAGGCGGGCTGGTGGTGGGAATATCCGCCCTCAAGGCCCTGATCGAGACCCGGTGTCCGGATATCCCCCCCATTGTGTTCGTGTTCAATTCAGATGAAGAGATCGGCTCCCCGTCTTCCCGGCAGCTGATCCTGGATCTGGCCCGGGAATGCTGTATGGGGTTTGTGCTGGAGGCCGGAGGGTCCGGCGGAGAGATCGTGGTGGCCCGCAAAGGGAACCTGTCCGTTCAAATCGATGTGGAAGGCAAGTCCGGCCATGCCGCATTTGCCGGGCGTGACAAGGCGAGCGCCATCCTGGAACTGGCCCACAAAACCATTGCCATCGAGGCGCTGCACCGGCCGGATCAGGGGGTGTGCGCCAATGTGGGCAAGGTGAGCGGCGGCATCGGACCCAACACCGTGGCCCCGCATGCCCGTGCTGCCGTGGATTTCAGATTCGCCACCCATGGGGATAAAACCCGGCTGATCGCTGCGCTGGACCGGATCATCAACACCCCGGCCATCCCCCGGACCCGCACCACATTGACCGGGATTTCCCAACGCCCCCCCATGCCCGAGACCCCGGCTGTATGGGACCTGTTTGCACAGATCCGGACCCTGGGAAACCAGCTGGGGGTCCCGGTGGTGCCGGAACATCGCCAGGGCGTGTCCGATGCCAACATCATCGCCCGGGCCGAAATTCCGGTCATTGACGGACTGGGTCCCATCGGTGGAAACGATCACAGCCCGGAAGAATACATCATCAAACAGAGTCTGATGGACCGGACCCGGCTGTTTGCCCATATCCTGACCCGGTGTCAGCCCCCTACTCGGACTTGAGCACCGACAGAAACGCGGACTGGGGGATTTCCACGGATCCCACCATTTTCATACGTTTCTTGCCTTTTTTCTGCTTTTCCAGCAGCTTGCGTTTCCGGGAGATATCGCCGCCATAACATTTGGCCGTGACATCCTTGCGGAACGCGGAAACGGTTTCCCTGGAAATGATTTTGCCGCCGATGGCTCCCTGGATGGGGATCTTGAACTGCTGCCGGGGAATTTCCTCCCGCAGTTTTTTGCAGGCCGTCCTGGCCCGGGCTTCGGCTTTGTCCCGGTGAATCAGAATAGACAGGGCATCCACCCGCTCCCCATTGATGAGAAAGTCCAGTTTCACCAGATCAGTCTCCTGGTATCCGGCAATTTCATAATCAAAGGACCCGTATCCCTGGGTGACCGATTTGAGTCGGTCGTAGAATTCATAGACCACTTCGGCCAGGGGCAGTTCGAATTTCATTTCCATGCGGTTGGACGTCAGGTATTGATAGGTCTTGCTGACGCCTCGAAATTCGTGGCACACCTGCATCACGTTTCCCATATACCGGTCAGGCACGATAATGGTTGCTTTGATGAACGGCTCTCTGACCCTGGCAATTTCCGCGGGATCCGGATAATTTACCGGGTTGTCGATAATATTGACCTGGCCGTCCGTGGTGGTTATTTCATACTGCACCGAAGGGGATGTCAGAATCAAAGAGATGTCATATTCCCTCTCCAGGCGCTCCTGCACCACCTCCAGGTGAAGCAGTCCCAGAAAACCGCACCGGTAACCGAATCCCAGTGCCGCTGAACTGTCCTTTTCATAAATCAGGGATGCATCATTGAGCTTGAGTCGTTCCAGGGCTTCGGTAAGTTCTTCGTAATCGTCGGATGCCACCGGATACATGGAGGAGAACACCACCGGTGTGGGTTCCCGGAACCCGCCCACCGGTTTGGTACAGGGACGGTCCGCCATGGTGATGGTGTCCCCGATCTTGACATCGGAAATGTTTTTGATTCCGGCGATGAGGTACCCCACCTGGCCGCCGTACAGGCTTTTCTGAGGGACCCGCTTGATCTGGAACAACCCCACTTCTTCCACCTTGTACTGGGAATCGTTTTGCATGAACAAAATAGTGTCCCCTTTCTGGATGGTGCCGTCAAATATCCGAAAATGGACGATGGTTCCCCTGAAAGAGTCGTAATGTGAGTCAAAAATCAGGGCTTTAAACCGGTTTTCCTTGTCCACCGTCGGCGGTGGGATGGCCGCCACAATGGCTGGAAACAATTGTTCCACCCCCTGCCCGGTCTTGGCGGAAACCAGCAGGGCATTTTCCCCGTCCAGGCCCAGATCTTCCTCGATCTGATTTTTCACCCATTCAATTTCCGCGGACGGCAGATCGATTTTATTGATCACCGGCAGGATCGTCAGGTTGAGTTCCATGGCCAGATACAGGTTGGCCAGGGTCTGGGCTTCCACCCCCTGGGTGGCATCTACGATGATCAGCGCCCCTTCACAGGATTTCAAGGCCCTGGAGACCTCATAGGAAAAATCCACATGCCCCGGGGTGTCAATGAGGTTGAGCAGATATTCGGTGCCGTCTTTCCCTGTGTAGGGCAAAGACACGGTCTGGGATTTGATGGTGATGCCCCGTTCCCGCTCGATGTCCATGGTGTCCAGGATCTGTTCTTTCATGTCCCGTTCGGAAACAATACCGGTCAGTTGGATGAGCCGGTCAGACAGGGTGGACTTGCCGTGATCGATATGGGCGATTATGGAAAAGTTACGGATCTGTTTCTGAAGAATGTTCTACGGTGCTCCAAACTAAAAGTTGACAAATATCTTTCATTCAGGGTAAAAATTTAAATTTATAAACTATCAATTGTACACAAAAGTGTCAATATCCGTCCACATATGACAACCTTCTTTTCCCGGGAGAATACATGCCGCATACCATTCTGATTGTCGAAGACGACGA
>JBFLKI010000028.1:0-11985 GCA_040883135.1 Desulfotignum sp.
GGCCCTTGAGTTAGTTTCCGTCAAGTGGCAGCATCTGCCTGAATTCTTGTCAGACGGGCGTGTAATTCCGGAGCCCGGCGAGGGTTATATTCTTGTACTGATCCGACCTGGGTCGAAACACGTCGAGATTCGAAAAGCCACTGCAAAAGATCTTCTGGCGCTGAAATTGGTGGCCGAAGAGATCGACTCGCGCAAGGCTGCTGCCCAAGGCAATGTGTCGGTGGGAACAATTGATGATTTCCTCTATCGTGCAGAACAACGGGGGGTGATCATTGCGCCACCCTCACGAATCCGGAGATCTCAAGATTTTCTCAACTGCAAAAAAATAAATGACCCTCAATTCCTCTCTTCCCCATCCTTTACGTTACAGTGGCATCTAACCCAGGCCTGTGATTTACATTGTCGGCATTGCTATGATCGTAGTGACCGCCGGGAGATGACATTACAACAGGCGATACGGGTGCTTGACGACCTTTATGATTTTTGCGGGGAGCATCATGTAGTTGGCCAAATTTCTTTTTCGGGAGGCAATCCCATGTTGTACGCTCATTTTGACCAGCTATACCGCGAGGCCGCTGATCGGGGATTTTTGACCGCTGTCTTGGGAAATCCAATGCCGCCCAGCCGAATCGAAAAAATGCTCTCGATTCAGAATCCCGAATTCTATCAGGTCAGCCTTGAGGGCTTGAAAGGTCATAATGATTATATTCGTGGTTCAGGACACTTTGACCGGACCATAAAATTCTTAACCCTTTTAGGCGAGCTGAAAATTTACCGAATGGTAATGCTTACCCTGACCCATAAAAACATGGACCAGGTTGTTGAATTGGCGCATCAATTAAACGGGCTGACCGAACTTTTTACTTTTAACCGGCTGGCCACCGTAGGTCATGGGGCTGAGCTGTCAGCCTCGCCAACAGATGAATTTTCATATTTTTTAGATAGTTATATGGACGCTGCCAAAAAAAACCCGATCATGAGCCTGAAAGATAATTTGTTTAATCTTTTGAAATGGCAGCGCGGTGACTGTTTGCTTGATGGCGGTTGTACCGGTTACGGGTGCGGAGCGGCGTTCAACTTTGTCGCCTTGCTCCCTGATGGTGAAGTCCATGCATGCCGGAAATTTCCCTCAATTATCGGCAACATTCATCAAAATCGATTAAACGATATTTATCACGGCCAGTCAGCCCGCCAATACCGCGCCGGGTCTGAAGCCTGCAAGGATTGCCCCATCCGCCCTGTCTGTGGTGCATGCCTTGCTGTTGGATTCGGTTTTGGCCGGGATATTTTCAAAGAATTCGACCCTTATTGTTTCAGGGATCGGGCGGATCAATGAATTTCTTGATTGTTACACAACTCGACAACCGGCTGCCTTCCGGACAGGACCGGCCTGGCCTGGAGCCCCGGGCCCTATTGTTTTACTTTTTTCATTTCCGGGTCATATAACGGTGTCAGGGAAACCGTTGCCGGATAGTTTTTTCCGGCAATATCAATTTCCCACCGGGCTTTTTGGACATACGCATCATCCACGGGCTCATCCGCTTCGATCATGAACAGCCCCACGGCCCCGCCCAGGGTATGCCCGTATGAACCGGACCTTACATACCCGGCCGGTTTTCCGTTCCGGGTGATGGTCTCGGCGTGGTACAGAAGCGGTTCCGGATCATTTACCAGCACCTGGGCCAGCCGCCGCTTCAGAGGCCCGGCCGCCTTTTTGGCGGCACACGCCTCCTTTCCGATAAAGCCTCCCGGCTTGTCCAGTCGGACCGTAAACCCAAGTCCGGCTTCATAAGGATCATCCGTGTTGTCCATGTCATGACCGTAATCCCGGTATCCCTTTTCCAGGCGCAGGCTCCCCAGGGTCTTCAACCCGGCATGGGACAGGCCATACTCCTTTCCCGCCGCCACCAGGTTGTCATACACATGCACGGCCTGTTCCGTCGGGATATACAGCTCATACCCCAGCTCGCCCACATAGGTGATGCGCACGCACAGAACCCGGCCGTAGCCGATGGCGATCTCCTGAGCATAACGGAAGGGAAAGACGGCATTGGACAGGTCGGTGTCGGTCACCGACTGCAGCAGGTCCCTTGACTTGGGTCCCTGGATGTTCACCTGGGCATACGCCGAGGTCATGTCCGTCACAAATGCACGGGCGTCTTCGGGGATGTGCCGCTGGATCCAGGTCAACGCATGGCGGTGGATGGTGTCGGTCACCACCACGAAAAACCGGTCCGGCGCCAGTTTGGTGACGGTCAGGTCCGCCATCAGCTGGCCGTCGCTGTTCAGACATGTGGTGTAGGTGATCCGGCCGGCCGGGCCGTTCACGGCATTGGCGCAGATATAATCGAGCACCCGGCCGCTGTCCTTTCCCTGGACCAGGAATTTGGGCATAAACGACATGTCCATGAGCACCACGTTTTCCCGGGCGGCCCGGTGCTCCGCCTCCCAGAAAGCGAACCAGGGTTCCCGGCCCCAGGAGTGGTTTTCAATCACCGGCTGTTGACCGGCCGGGGCAAACCAATCCGCCCCTTCCCAGCCGCTGACATCCCTGAAATACGCCCCGTTTGCCTTCAACCGCTCATGGATGGCCGATGTTCTGGCCCCCCGGGCGGTTTTCATGGACTGGTACGGGTAGTGACACTGGTACACCATGCCCAAAGATTCCACCGTACGGTGCCGTCGGTATTCGGGATTGTTCTGGAAGGGGTGCAGCCGGGCCATGTTGAATCCCGTGATATCCACCTGGGGATTTCCGGTCAGGATCCAGCGGGCCATCATCTGCCCGAGACCCGGCCCCATGATGATGCCCACCGAATTCAAACCGGCGGTCACAAAATAGTTTCTCAGCTCCGGGGCCTCGCCGATGACGGCCTGAAGATCCGGGGTAAAACTTTCCGGCCCGCAGAAAAACTTTTTCACGCCCAGCTCCAGGGTCACAGGCACCCGGGACATGGCTTTTTCCAGAAACGGCCCCATGCGGTCCCAGTCCGGTTCGATCTCGCCGAAGGTGAAATCGTCCGGGACCCGGCCGATTTTCCAGGGGGCGCACTTTGGTTCAAACAGCCCGATCATCAGACCCCCGACCTCTTCCCGGTAATACCCGTAACTGGAAGGATCCTCCAGCACCGGCATGTGTTTGGGGATGCCGTCCAGTTCTTCTGTGATCAGGTAATAGTGCTCCGCCGCCTGGTTGGGGATGGTGATGCCCTCCACGGCCCCCAGTTGCCGGGCCCACATGCCGGCGCAGTTGACCACCTTCTCTGCGGCAATCTCTCCGTAAGCGGTTTTCACACCGGCCACGGCCCCGTTCTTTTTGATCAGCCCGGTCACGGCCGTTTTTTCCATGATGGTCACCCCGAAATTCCTGGCCCCTTTTGCCAGGGACATGGTGGCATCCACCGGATTGACCCGGCCGTCCTCTTTGACATAAAACCCGGCCAGCAAGTCATCGACCCGGGCCAGAGGAAACAGATCTTTGATCTCCTTTGGCGGAATTTCATGCACATCCACCCCGCAGTAGCGGTTGAAAGCCGCCACCCGGCGGTATTCTTCCAACCGGTCCCGGTTGGCGGCTGCCTCGATGAACCCCACGGGCGTAAACCCGGTGGACAACCCGGTTTCTTGCTCCAGGCGGGCGTAAAGGTTTCGCCCGTACAGCCGCATCCGGGTGGCAGTTTCAGACAAAGACCCGAAGGTCACCATGAGCCCGGCCGCATGCCAGGTGGTGCCGCTGGTCAGTTCATCTTTCTCCAGGAGCACCACCTCCCTGCATCCCATCTGTCCCAAGTGATAGGCAATGGAGCACCCGATAATGCCTCCGCCGATAATGACCACCCGGGCGTGTCCGGGCAGTGCAGGCTGCCGATTTTTCATATTCATGTCCTCATCGTCTTTTTTCAATTTCTAAATCCATAATTCTTTGGGAAACATTCCCATTGCCTTGTCTCCTTCCAGCTGGTAGATTTATAATTTTTTATCAGACAGATCAACCCGATTTTAAGGAACAGATTGATATGCTTGCAATTATCGGCGGCACCGGACTTTATCAGATACAAGGACTCGAAACCATTGAGACATTGCAGACCGATACCCCGTTCGGCCGCCCTTCCGCGCCGATTGTAAAGGCCGCATTCCGGAACACGGAACTGCTGTTTCTTCCCCGGCATGGCAACAACCATGACCGGCTGCCCCATGAAATCAATTATCCGGCCAATATTTTTGCGCTCAAAAAACAGGGGGCCACCCGGATCATCAGTGTGTCCGCCACAGGCAGTCTTCAGGAATCGATCCACCCCGGAGAACTTGTCATCCCGTCCCAGTATTTTGACTGGACAAAAGGCAGACGTCAGTCCAGCTTTTTCGGCAACGGGCTGTCCGCCCATATCTCCACTGCCGAACCGGTGTGCCCCGTCCTGACCCGGTGGATTTCAGACCATGCAGGAAAAATCAACCTGATACTTCATACCGGCAAAACCTATGCCTGCGTGGAAGGCCCCCGTTTAGGCACCAAGGCGGAAAGCCATTTTCTGCGTCTGGCCGGAGGCGACCTGGTGGGCATGACCAACGTGCCTGAAGCCTTTCTGGCAAAAGAAGCCCAGATCTGTTACGCCGCCATCTGCATTATCACCGATTATGACTGCTGGAAGGAAGATCCGTCTCACCATGCCAGCCTGACATCCGTGCTGGCCCTTTACAGTCAGACGATTGACGCTGTACAGGGTCTGCTGCGATCACTGATGGTCTCTGAACCACCCCCGGCAGATTGCGGCTGTCGGGCTTCTTTAAAGGACGCGGTGATCACGCCTGATGATCAGGTCCCGGCATCCTTAAAGGACATGCTGACAATTTTGAGGACATAAGAAACGCCGGGGTTACCGATTCTTGAAAACCGGAAACACAAAGGGCGGGCGCCTTTTTTTCCGACGTATCCAGTTCAAGGAATTCTGAATGGTTTTCCGCCGGATCAGAAACCGGATCACCTTTCTTTTTCCGGGAAAATCCATGATCACCAGCCCCAGAAACAGAGTCAAAAGGCCCTGTCCTGGAACGATCAGCATCACCAGGCCCAGGCAGACCAATATCCCGCCTGCCATGTTTTTGACTATCTGTATCTGTGGACGGAACAGCTTCGGCGCGGTGTCTGGTTTGTCAAACACCATGAAATAATTTGACGGCAGCCAGCACACCAGCCGGGAGACCCCCAGCAAACCGAAAACAACTCCAGCGGCGGATATGAGGCTCACCCATGCCAGCACCGACGGATGCTGTACGACCATTTCGATCATCCGGTTCATGTCGGTGTCATGCTTCCCTGAAAATAATGAGGTCAGTCAATAATAAACGTCGGCATTTCCGACAGGGTTTTGTAATCAGTCAGATCACACTGAATGGGGGTAATGGAAAGACAGTTCTGGGAGATGGCATTGACATCCGTATCCGGTGTGCCGGGAACCGGGTCCTGCCTGCCGTACCAGTAATAACTGCGCTGTCTGGGATCCTGCCGTCTTTCAAACCGAAAAGACAGGTTGTCAAGAGACTGCCGGGTGATCTTGATTCCCTCAATCTTTGAAAAAGCGATCCCCGGGGCATTGACATTCAGAAACGTGCCCGACGGCAACCCCTTTTCTCCAAAGGTTTCAACCATATTCATCACAAACCGGGCCAGATTGTCATACTCCATGACCCGGTCCAGCTTGATGGAAGCGGCCAGACCGGGGATCCCGTTCAGAGCGCCTTCTCTGGCGGCGCCCACCGTGCCGGAATAGTTGATGTCAATGCCGATATTGCTTCCCGGGTTGATCCCGGCAATCACCCAGTCCGGGGACGTTGTGAAACATTCTGCCAGCCCGAGTTTCACACAGTCCGCCGGCGTGCCGTCCACCGCATAGATGCGGCCCGGGTCCCCGCCTTCTACCTGGCGCATCCGCACCGGATGGTGCAGGGTGATCCCATGACTGACCGCACTTCGTTCCCGGTCCGGCGCCACCATGACCACCTGGTGTTTGCGGCCCAGAATCCGGAACAGTGCCTGAATGCCCGGAGCCTGATATCCGTCGTCGTTGGTGAGAAGAATTTTCATAAATCAGGATGGCGGATCTTCCGGTAATAGGCATCGGCCTGATACACCGCAGCCAGTGGATTGTGTCCGGTGACCCGGTCCTTGACCGCCAGGACTGTGGTGGGCACCTGTGTATACTTGAAAAACAGGGAGTCATGGCCCACACACAATCCCAGAAGAATATTGAAATCCACGTTTTCATGGTTCAGCAGCATGGCCTGAAAAACGGGATTGCACATGGACTCATCGGTTCCCTTGAAGATTTTGTGTTCCTCATCAATACCGATCAGGTCCTTGGATGTTCTGCCGGCTTTGCAGCACACCGACACCACCTCGAAACCGTGGCCGGACAGGATCTCACCCACGGTTTTCGCCTCGCCTGTCAAACCCAGGCAAAACGCCAGACCGATCCGCTGATATCCCATTCTTTTGGCGAACTCACAGGTTTCCACAATTCTTGTCTTGCACGGCTGCATCACATAGGGCTGTTGATCCCGATTGGCATAACAGGCTGCCTCCTGTACCGATGCCATATGGGCGAACGAACTGACATTCGAAGTCTCATATGCCTGATTGGCCGCTTCCAGAACCGATGGATGAGAGACAGTGGGACACCCTTTCGGGCCTTTGCCCTGATCTGTAAAACACAATTTGTGCGGCACGGATATATCACAGGCAGCACATGCCGGAGACGGCCGCTTTTTCTGACGGACCATGGTTTCCTCCTGGAATTACAATGGATATGGCACGCCCGGAGGGATTCGAACCCCCGACCCTTGGATTCGAAGTCCAATGCTCTATCCAGCTGAGCTACGGGCGCAAAAGGTAAAAGATATAACATGAATAGCACAGGTGCAAAAGGTCCGCAAGATGAGTCTTGACATGGTATGAATCATTCCCGAATCACCTGAAAGGTTCCGTCCAGGCGGTTCCACATATCGGCCAGACGCTGGTCCAGATTCGTCACTGCCTGCTCGTATTCCTGTTGGGTCATTTTGCCCTGTTTAAGTCGGGTCTGAAGAATCAATATTTCATCATCATACCATTTGTCCGGGTCAAAATTGTATGTCATGGGCGCCTGGTGATTCTGATCGCTTCGGTTACACAATTGCGTGATGTTGACGGGTTTTATAGCATGGCTGAACAGGATTGACAACCTTGGAGATTGCCGATACGATCCGGATGACTATCATGAAATCCAAGAAAAAAAGATCATTGGTCCGATCCGTTTCACAATGGATGGCCATAGTACTGTTAAAATTTGTGTTGGTCCTGATCAGCCTGACGCTGCTGCAGGTGATGGTATTCAAATACGTCAACCCGCCTTTCACGGTCAACATGGTATGGGAACGGCTGCGCCACGACTGGTTTGATGCGCCCTATGTGGTGCACGCCTATGAATGGCAGGACCTGTCAAACATTTCTCCGCATTTGCAGCAGGCGGTTCTGGCGGGTGAGGATCAGCGGTTTTTCAAGCATCATGGCTTTGATTTTCAGGAAATCAAGGTCGTGCTGACACAGATGATGAAAGGAAAGCCGGCCAGAGGGGCCAGTACCATCACCATGCAGGCAGCCCGTTCTGTTTTTCTGCCGGCCACCCGCAACCCGGTGCGGAAACTGGGAGAAGTCTGGTACACAGTTATGATGGAACTGATATGGGACAAAGCCCGTATTCTGGAAATATATCTGAATACCGTGGATTGGGGCTCGGGTATTGTGGGTGCCCAATCCGCGACCCGTCGGTATTTTGAGACAACCGCGGCTGAACTGACCCGGAATCAGGCTGCATGGATGGCAGCCATCCTGCCCAGCCCGCACAAATGGTCTCCCACAGATCCAACCCCGTTTCTGGAAAAAAGACATCAGCGGATTCTTGCAGACATGGCAAATATGCCGTTTTTGAATGGTCGCAACGTTGACGTGGAGAATAAAGGGGGGAATAATGGGGTGAGTGACGGGACTTGAACCCGCGGCCACCAGGGCCACAACCTGGTGCTCTACCAACTGAGCTACACCCACCGCAAAAAACTCAATCTATCTATCAGAATCCCACTCTTTTATCAACTGTTTTTTTGATATACCGCATGGACTGAACCCTGATATTTAAACATTGACCTGGCCCGGTTGTTTGACTATTATCTGCGGATACAAAAAACTGGGTTGTCAAAGAAAAAGGGGTAGCATGAATTCTTTGGTCATATTTGTTGTCAGGCTCATCCTGGGACTGGTTTTCGGCATTCTTTTGATCCGGGTGTTCCGGCCGGAATGGGGTCTGGTCCACGGCATTGTCACCGGTCTGATCCTGGTGGCCCTGGCCTATGCCATGCGGTATTTCAGAACATCCAAATCCGGAAAAAAAGGATAAGGTTCAGTGGAAAACATCATTCTCGGTACGGCCGGCCACATCGATCACGGCAAAACCAGCCTGGTCAAGGCCCTGACCGGCATCGAAACCGATCGTCTCAAAGAGGAAAAGCAGCGGGGCATCACCATCGAGCTGGGATTTGCATTTCTGGATCTGCCCGGCGGCACCCATATCGGTATCGTGGACATGCCGGGCCATGAAAAATTCGTCAAAAACATGGTGGCCGGATCTTCCGGCATCGATGTGGTGGCCATGGTCATTGCCGCCGACGAAGGGGTGATGCCTCAGACCCGGGAACACATGGAAATCTGTCATCTCATGGGCATCGAACACGGGCTGATCGCTTTGACCAAAACCGATCTGGTGGACGAGGATCTGCTGGAACTGGCCATGGAAGATATCCATGATTTTGTGGACGGCACGTTTCTGGAAAATAGGCCGGTGGTTCCCGTATCGTCGGCCACCGGTCAGGGCCTGGAAGACTTTGTGGCGGCCCTGGAAAAGATCTGCAGTCAGCTGCCGGAACGCAGATTTTCTTCCATCTTTCGACTGCCGGTGGATCGTGTGTTCAGTATGAAAGGGTTCGGCACGGTGATCACCGGTACGCTGACTTCCGGCCAGATCAAGGTGGGAGAAGAAATCATGGTCTATCCCAAACGGATCGTCTCCAGAGTCCGGGGGATTCAGGTTCATTCCAGCAGTGTGAACGAAGCCGGCCCCGGCACACGTACGGCCATCAATTTCCAGGGGCTGGACAAGGAGTCCGTCGACCGGGGGGATATTCTCTCCACCCCGGACACCCTGATCGAAAGCTTCATGGTGGATGCGGGATTCCATTATCTGAAATCCAATGCAAAACCGGCCAAAACCCGGACCCGGGTCCGCTTCCATTCCGGCACCAGTGAAATTCTGGGATACATGGTCCTTCTGGACAGGGATGAACTTTTGCCTGGCGAAGACGCGCTGGTGCAGTTCCGCCTGGAGTCGCCGGTGTGCTGCATCAAGGATGACCGGTATGTGGTCCGTAGTTATTCACCCGTCAAAACCATCGGCGGCGGGGCCATTCTCAATCCTGTGGCAAAAAAATACCGGCACATGGATCCCAGCGTTGTCCGGGGACTGAACGCCCTGGCAGCAGAGGATGCGGAGCAGACCATTTTATTCTTTCTGTCTTTGAACGGATTCAAGGGATTGAGTTACAATGACTTGAGGGTCATGACCAACCTCACGGACAAAAAACTGTCCGCCACGCTCCAGAAACTGCTGGCACAGCAGGCGGTCATCCAGACGGACAAGGAAAAACAGACGTTTGTCAGCGGGACGTTTTTTGATGAATTCAAAAAAAAAGTGACGGAAAGAATTCACCACTACCATACGGCCAGCCCGTTGAAAGAGGGTATGCCCACCCAGGAACTCAAATCCAAATTCCGCTATATCAAGGATCCCAAATTTTTCAACATCCTGTTCTCCCGTCTTGAAAAGGAAAATGCCGTCATCCAGGATAAAAACCTGGTGAAACTGGCTGATTTTGAAGTGGCGTTGCAGGTGGATCAGCACCAGATCAAGAAAGATATTATTCATATTTACCGGTCCGCCGGCCTGACCCCGCCTTTTTTCAGAACCGTGTGCCAGGACCTGGATTTAGATAAAAAGACCGCCAGAGACGTGCTTCAGATGCTCATCGATGAAAAACAGATCATCAAAACCAAGGATGACCTGTATTTTGATGCGGAAGTCATGGCCCGCCTTGAGGCGGAGCTGGTGGCATTTCTGAAGAAGAACGAATCCATCACCACCCCGGAATTCAAGGACATGACCGGCATCTCCCGCAAATACGTGATTCCCCTCATCGAGTATTTTGATGCCATCCACCTGACCATCCGGGTAGGGGACACCCGGCAGCTGCGCCGAAAACCATGACCCGTTTCCAGGGTCATTTCATCAGCCCCCGAATCAGTGCCTCCACAATGCTGTCCAGACGGATCAACCCGGATCGGGTCAGCCTGAACCGCCGGGTGCTGAATCCCGCTCCGGTGTGGTGGAAAAAAGCACCCAAACCCTGCTCTGCCAGGCGCCCCATCTGCGCACGGGTCTGATGATCACACCCGTTGACGTCCACCCCGTTGTCCGTCCGCAGCCCCAGCATGATCTGCTCCATTGTTTCCTGATTGGGCGTCAGAAGTTCATGGCCTGACCAGGGCAGACGTCCGACTGCCAGATGATCCAGCCAGGCCCGGATGTCGACCGTGTTCCAGGCCCGGACCGGACCGGTTTGCCCGGCAATACCCGGCAATGTTCCCGGTCCGGCCTGCCCACCGGGCTCTGGTCTGTCGGGATCGGCCGGTACACCGGACAGAAAGGAATGGGCAGCCGGCCCGATCCCCAGGTATGTCCCCCGTTCCCAGTAATGGGTGTTATGAACGGATCGAAATTTTCTCGCCCGGGCAAAATTGGACACCTCATAATGAAGATATCCGGCGTTTTCCAATACCTGGGAAGTATGGACAAAAAAATCGCTCCGCCGGTCCTGATCCCAGAGATTGAGGCACCCCTTCTCACATTGATCATAAAAAGGGGTGCCCGGCTCCAGGGTCAGCATATAGCAGGACAGGTGGGGCAGATGTAAGTCTGCGGCCGTTTCCAGATCCGTCTCCCACGTATTGAGGGTTTCATCCGGGAGCGCATACATGAGATCTAAGCCCAGATTGAAAAACCCGGCCCGGTCCGCCCCGGCCAGGGTCTTGAATACCTGTTCCCGGGAATGAATCCGGCACAGAAAAGACAGTTTTGCGGGATTAAAGGACTGGGCGCCGATGCTCAGGCGGTTGACGCCCCGCCGTCGGATGGCAGACAGATATCCGGCATCCACTGTCCCCGGATTCACCTCCATGGTAATTTCCGCATCGGATTCTACAGCAAACGCCTGATGGACTGTCTCCAGAATCATGGCGACCTGGGACACAGACAGCAGGGACGGGGTCCCGCCCCCCAGATAAAGGGTATGCACAGGGGCCTGAACCCGGCCGGATTTCACGTCAGACCACAGTCGGATCTCTTTGCACACCCCGTCCACATATGCCGGGATCAGAGACCGGTCCGTGACTGAAAAAAAATCGCAATAAGGACATTTGCTCTGGCAGAACGGGACATGGAGGTACAAAGAGCAGTTGTCCGATCTTCCGGGGGTTTTTCCCTTCATGGGGTATCATCCTTGTCCAGCGGGTTGCCTTGCCGTTCTGCGTCATCCGGATTTCATAAAAACAGATTCATACCAGCCGTGTATTATAGCCTTCCGGATATTGACCGGTCAACTGACCTGTGCTCAATTTGTTAAACCGTGCTTGAAACTTGATCAAAGGATGTGGTAAAAGTAGAATTCCAATAAAAATGGAACCAATACATAATTATCGATGACAGGAGTGTGCCATGCCCGGATTTGAGCTGTTCGGTGACCAGGAAAGAAAAGAAGTGACCGATGTATTGTCCTCCGGCGTTCTGATGCGTTACGGATTTGACGGGGCCAGAAACGGCCACTACAAAGCCCTGGAATTTGAACAGA
>JBFLKI010000224.1:0-3184 GCA_040883135.1 Desulfotignum sp.
AACAAACAGCGGCCGGCACCGTTTCGGCGCCATGGCAACATTCCTTTGTAACTCTTTCTCAAGGAGACGGATTCGTGGATTTTTTATTGTCAAAGGAGCAGAAAATCATTCAGAAGGCGGCCCGGGAATTTGCCAGAGGCGAGCTGGCACCGGTTGGCCGGGAACTGGACCTGAATGAAACCTATCCCGAAGAGATCGTGAAAAAAGCCCGGGAACTGGGACTGATCGGATTGTTTGTCCCGGAAAAGTTCGGCGGTCCCGGGCTGGGATACCTGGAGCAGGCCATTGTGCTCGAAGAGCTGTGGAAGGTGGATCCCGGCATCAGCCAGCAACTGTGTTCCCTGACCTTCGGGGCTGAGGAATTCATCCTTTTCGGTACGGACGAGCAGGGGGAGCGGTTTTTACGACCCATTTTCGAAGGGGACGGGGTCATGGGATTTGCCATCACCGAACCGGATGCCGGGTCCGATACCCTGTCCGCCGCCACCACGGCGGTCAAGCAGGGAAATGAATGGGTGCTCAACGGGTCCAAAGTGATGATCGGCAACGGCACCAAAGGCACCTTTATGCTCATTTTCTGCCTCACCGACCCGGACAATCCTTCCCGGTCCAAACGTCACAGCATCATTGCCGTGGAAACCGACCGCAAAGGATACAAGGCCGAGCCCATGCACGGCAAGATGGGGCTGCGGTGCTCGGATACGGCTGCTGTGTACCTGAACAATGTCCGGGTCCCGGAAGACAATCTCATCGGTACGCCGGGAAACGGGTTTCACCAGCTCATGGCGTTTTTTGACCGGAGCCGGGCCTATGTCTCGGCCCACGGGGTAGGGCTGGCCCAGGGGGCCCTGGACATGGCCGTGAAACATGTCAGAGGCAGAAAACAGTTCGGCAAATCCATCGGCAGTTTCCAGGGGGTTCAGTTCAAGATCGCGGACATGGCCGTGAAGATCGAGCTGGCCCGCAACATCATGTACAAGGCGGCCTGGCTGCTGGACAACGGCACCCCGGACACCCATGTGACCGCCATGGCCAAGCTGTACGCCTCCCGCATCGCCGTGGAGGTGGTGGATGAAGCGTTGCAGCTGCACGGCGGGTACGGGTATTTTGACGATTACGATATCGAGCGGTTCTACCGGGCCGCCAAGGTTCTGGAGATATATGAAGGGGCCAAGGAAATCGAAAAAATGATCATTGGAAGAACCATCGTGGGCCGCACATAAGATATGGGGTCTGTGCAGAAGACATCAAAAAAACGAGGATGTTTATGAAACACGCTTTTTTATTGGGAAACGGGGCCATGGCTTTAGGATTGCTGGAAGCGGGCTGCCAGATGCTGACTTCCTATCCCGGGACGCCGAGTTCCGAAATTCTGCCGGAAACCGTGCGGTTTGCAAAACACAGCGGTCTCAACACTGTGATCGAATGGTCGGTGAACGAAAAAGTCGCGTTTGACAACGCCTTCGCCGCAGCCATTTCCGGCAAACGGGCGGCCTGCTGCATGAAAATGGTGGGGCTGAACGTGGCTGCGGATTCCTTTTTTTCCGCGGCTTATATCGGCAACATCGGGGGGCTGGTGGTGATCTCCTGTGATGATCCCGGACCCCACTCCTCCCAGACCGAGCAGGATTCGCGGTTCATGGCCCGTATGGCCAAGGTGCCGGTGCTGGACCCGTCCAGTCCGGAAGAAGCCAGGAGCATGATCAAGACCGCGTTCGAGATTTCCGAGGAATTCCAGGTGCCGGTGCTGGTGCGACCGGCGATCCGCATCTGCCATGCCCGGCAGAACATCTCCTATGGGGACCTGAAAAACAATGAGACTCAGGCGGTGTTCAAGCGGGAACCCACCAGGTGGGCCTCCACGCCCAAATTTCGGTTTCTCCAGCACAAGGCCCTCAATGAAAAACATGTCCGGATCGCAGAGAAATTTGCCTCCCTGGCCCCCTATAACCGTCACGACATCCAGCCGGGGCAAACCCATGCACTTGGCATTGTGGCCGGCGGGGTGCCGTCTGCCGTGGTGGCGGATCTGCTGGCGGAGTTCGGGCGCACCGATATCCCGGTCCTCAAACTGGGCGCGCCGTATCCGTTTCCCGCAGCCCTGGCCGATCCGTTCATGGATGCCTGTGACAGGGTCCTGGTGATCGAGGAGACGGACACGGTGATCGAGTACCTGCTGGGGGACCGGCGCAAAACCCTTGGCCGGCTGTCCGGCCATGTGCCCATGGAAGGGGAGCTGGTGCCCGAAAAGATCCTGGGGGTGATCAACCGGGCGTTGTCCGACTGCGGTCTGGAGCCGCTGACCACGGAGAACACCGCCAAAGACGCCTCAGACCTGATCGCATCCCTGGACCTTCCGGTCAGAAGACCCACCCTGTGTCCGGGCTGCCCCCACCGGGCCTCGTTTTACGCCATCCGCAAGGCAGTGCCCAAGGCGATCTATCCGTCGGATATCGGGTGCTACACCCTGGGGTCCAACCTGGGCGGCGTCGACACGGTCCTGGACATGGGCGCGGGCATTACCCTGGCCTCCGGGTTCTGGCACGCGTTTCAGCAGGACGGGGTTAACAAACCCGTCATTGCCACCATGGGGGATTCCACGTTTTTTCACTCCGGCACCACGGGGTTGATCAATGCCGTATACAACGACGCCCGGTTTGTGCTGGTGATCCTGGACAACGGCATCACCGCCATGACCGGGATGCAGCCGGCCATTACTCAGGGGCTGCGGGTGGACGGCAAAAAAGGCAATGCCATCGCGCTGGAGACCATTGTCAAAGGGTGTGGTGTGGAATACATCAAAGTGGTGGACCCCTATGAGGTGAAACACACCATTGATGAAATCAGAAACGCCCATGAATGGGCGCTGTCCCCGGAAGGCGGCATTGCCGTGATCATCGCCCGGCATCCGTGCGTCATCGGGCTGCGGGACCAGGCGTTGACAGAAACCGTTGAGGTGACGATCACCGAGGAGTGCGATGACTGCGGCCTTTGCCACTTGCGGTTCGAGTGCCCGGCCATGAAGCGGAATCCGGAAAAAGGAAAAACCGAGATCGATCCGGTGCTGTGTTCCGGGTGCGGGGTGTGCCTGCACATCTGTCCCAAAGACGCAGTGCAGTGTGTCTCATAAAGGAGCGGATATGAAAACCTATCAGTTTGTGTTGAGCGGCCTGGGCGGACAGGG
>JBFLKI010000005.1:0-13659 GCA_040883135.1 Desulfotignum sp.
GTGGGCGATTCATATCCCGGCACCACGGTGAGCAGGTTGCAGGCGGCAATAAAAATAAACAGCGTACCGATAAACGGCATATATCTTTTTGCTTTCTGCCGGCTGATTTCACTGATCTGGTCCTGGATACCGGTCACCAGAATTTCCAGTATGTTCTGCCAGGCACTGATTTTTTGCTCCGTGGACAGACGTCTTGTCACAAGCCAGGATCCGATTACCAGCAAAGCCATTACCGCCCAGGTAAATACAATGGTCAGATTGAGGGTGATAAAATGGTATTGAAAAAATACCACCTGGTCCGGGCTGATCTGCTTGATATCCATAAAATTCATATAGGTGATCCTTTTACCCGAAAGACAGCAGAGGGCTGCATTTTTACAATAAAAACCTTGCGCATCATCAATATCCCGCCAAGACAGCCAATCATGCCGAGCCATTCACCATTTCCCGCAAAATAAACCCCTGCCAGGGTAACAAAAGATCGGAAAAGAAAACTTGCGACAAAAACAAGGCCGTAAAGTCTTGCGCCGGCAAACCACTGCAGGGTAAGCCACAGACCGCCAAAGTGAAAACATCCGATCCCCAGGCCCACCAACAGGCAAAAACCAATTTTTTGAAGATCATACCATGTCATTTGCGTCTTATTCCTTTTTTCTGCTTTCCCGTTTGATCCAGTACCAGGCGTTCCAGCACCCCACCACCACGCCGGTCAACAGGAGTGTCAATGTCCAGGAAGGTCTGCCCGGCCAGGTTTTGTCCAGCCAGAGCCCCACAAATGTGCCGATCAGAGTAGGAACGGCCACAGACCAGCCCACCAGCCCGAACATGCCCAGGCCGAACCAGACGGGATGATCCGCATTTTTGCGGGCAGCCAGTTTGCGTGCCTGCTTTGTTTCAATGGTTTTTGAAAAATCTTTGTCTTCCGAAGTATCAGGCATTGTCCTGGAACTCCAGAAACCGGCGGATAAATCCGGCTTCGATGCGGGTGGCTGACGTACGCATGTTTTTTTCCTTTTGTTTTTGCTTCATAAAGTCATTTTCCAAGGTGTCTTTCAAAGATGCCAGATCCTGGTCTTTCACTGCCCTGCGCGTGGAGATGAAAACCGTATCCCCTTTTTTAACCAGGACCCCTTCCATAACAGCCATGTGCTGCTCTTTGCCATTTTCATCATGGAAACTGACGATACCCGATGCCAGTGCGGTCACAAAATCCACATGCCGGGGAAACAGGCCGAAAGATCCGTTCACCCCTTCAGCAGTGATCTTTTGCACCCGGATATCCAAAAAAACATGGGTGGGAAGCATTACCTTGAGTTTCATGATGTTTTGGCCTCATCGATACTGCCGATCATATACAGGGCCTGTTCAGAGCGGTCTGAAAATTTGTCATCCAGAATCTGCCGGCATCCTTCCAGGGCATCTTCGATACTGACGGACCGGCCTTCATAACCGGTGAACTGTTCGGTCACAAAAAACGGCTGGGTCAGAAACCGTTCCAGGCGCCTGGCCCGGTGAACGGTCTGGCGGTCTTCTCTGGACAGCTCTTCAATGCCCAGCATGGAAATAATGTCTTTGAGATTTTCATATTCAGCCAGCGTTTTTCGAATTTCACCGGCAATACGGTAGTGTTCTTCTCCCACAATATCAGGGGTCAGCATGCTGGAGTTGGACTGAAGCGGATCAACCGCCGGATAAAGGCCTTCTCCCGCTTTTTTCCGGGACAGGACAATGCTGGAAGACAAATGCCCGAAGGTGTGGACTGCGGCAGGGTCCGTGAAATCATCCGCAGGGACATATACGGCCTGCACCGAGGTGATGGACCCGGTGGTGGAATTGGTGATCCTTTCTTCGAGCTGGGCCAGTTCGGTCCCCAGGGTGGGCTGATACCCCAGCCGAGACGGCAGCCGTCCCAGCAGTCCGGAAACCTCCATGCCTGCCTGGATAAAACGGAAAATATTGTCTATGAGCAGAAAAACATCCTGGTTGAGATCATCCCTGAAATATTCCGCCATGGTCAAAGCGGAATGGCCCACACGAAACCGTGCCCCCGGGGGTTCATTCATCTGTCCGAACACCATGATGGTCTTATCCAGTACGCCGGCCGCCTGCATCTCGTGGTATAACTCTTCTCCTTCTCTGCAGCGCTCCCCGATCCCGCAGAACAGGCTGACCCCTTCATGAATGCCCACCATATTGTGGATCATCTCCATGATCAGGACGGTCTTTCCAACACCGGCACCGCCGAACAGTCCGCTTTTACCCCCCTGCTCCAGTGGGGAGAGAATATCAATCACCTTGATACCGGTTTCAAAAACCCGGGTGGACACTTTCTGGTTGTCCATTGACGGCGGAGAGCCATGAATGGTCCGGAAGGTTGCATCCTGAACCGGTTGCTTCTTGTCAATGGGCTCTCCGAATACATTCAGGGCCCGGCCCAGCAGTGATTTTGCCACTGGCACCTCAAGGTGGCGTCCGGTATCCCGGATGTCCGATCCCAAAGCAAGCCCCTGGGTACTGGTCAGGGCAATACCGCGGATGGTTTGATCATCAAGATGCAGGATGACTTCAATCTGTATGGTACCCTCTTTGCCACAGGTCAGCATATTGTGCAATTCTGGAATACCATCTGAAAATCGGGCATCCACCACATTTCCCCTGATGGAGATGACCATTCCTGTATTCGGGTCTGATGTTGTTTCTGAAGACATCGTTGATCAGTATTTTTCTATATATTCTATGTCTGAAATATCTGCTTCAATGATTCTGTTTTCATCCTCAGAATCCATGTTGGTTACATCCATTATAAACTTCTCCGGATCCGTCCTGGAAGGAACCGGAATTCCGACAAATGCGGAAGGGACCTCTTTCAATTTTACGGTATAGGTATTGCCGCTTTGCCGGTTCATTGTAATGATCTGATAAATTTGGTCTTTTGGTTCCTTAGCCATGACAATTCCTTTGATTGATTTTTATGTTTTACTGGTTGCAAAGATTTCTTTCAGACGATGTTCAAGTGTTCGAGCTATGCCCCTGCATCTATTTTTAATACTTTTTCAGTTTCAGAAAAACCATATCCTTTAAAACCGCAGAGGGCAATACAGGGATCCCTGTATTAACCACTGGTGAAACATGCAGACAACAAACGCCTGCGAACGAATCATCTGAGAACAATCTCCGCATACAGCGGCAGATGATCGGATACCATGCGGGTTTCAAAGTCCATGGGCACCCGCACATCCGTTGGAAATAAATGGTGAGAAATAAAGATGTGGTCAATGCGCCTGACCGGAAACCAGGAGGCAAATGTGGCTCTTGGATAAAATTTTGCTTTATACTCTTTCTGGATATCATCAAGATATTTTGCCAGGGTTTTATAAACAAAGGATCCGGGTCCGGCATTGAAATCACCGCACAAGATCAACGGGGTGTCTGAATATAAACAGCTGCCGACCCACTGGTTACCCACCAGGGCAGCTGCCTGAAGTTTCCGGTCTCTGGACCGCAGGCCCAGATGGGTGTTCAACACCTGCACAAGTCCCAAAGGGGTTTTCATTTGTGCCATCATCACCCCCCGCTTTTCGATTGTTTTGACAGCAGGAACAGCCGGCAGATAACCGCAGTTCAAATCAATTGCAGGGAAACGGCTCAGTATGGCCAAGCCATATCTGCTGCCCTCAGGGCTTTCCTTGAGGGTAAAAAAATTGTGGGACATACCGAGACGGCCGGCAATATAAGCTGCCTGGTTCACATAACCGGAACGCGCATGGCCGACATCCACTTCCTGAAGTGCGACAATGTCGGCCTGAAACCCCAGAATTTTTCGGGCCGTCCTGTCCGGATTATATCTGCGGTCCATATTGCGGCAGGAATGAATATTATAGCTGAGTATTTTCAGACGTTTCATCGGATAAAACCCACTGTTTCAGGCATCATCCCCCCCCCTTGGCCGCGATACGCCATTACCAGCTGCCTGAGATCAAAAGGACGCAGATACTGCGCGCTTGTATTGAATTTTTTGGGCAGCAGTACGACCCCACAGGTTTCTTCTTTGCCAGGCCCTCCGTGGGCACCGCCTTCAATGTTGAATGACAGGGGCAGGTCCGTTGGATTCCATCCGGATATTACAATGTCCCCGGCATCCGGATGGCGGCAGACCCGTGCCAGATCTTCAGCCGTCTGGACGGCAAATGGATGATCCTTGCCCAGGACCATCAGAAACTGCTGCTCCAGATCAAAGGTCCCCCTGGGGGTAACGGCAACAATGGCATGGTCGTGCCTGTAAAGCACCAGAGGGATATGAACCGACTGGGACAGTGTTCGGGCAAACCTGTGGATGAAATCCCTGGTGGGAGTGCCGGGCAGATACACATGGCCCAACGGCCCCATGGTGGTAATCTCGATTTTATCCAGAGATACCGGGCCGGTCTTTTTATGCAGGTTTTCAGAAAACGGCCGGTTCATTATCAATGCCCGGGCCTTTTTATACAGGCCATCCAGGGTATTGTCGTGAGATGCAGAGTGTGCCTGCGTTGCATCCGGGTTCAGGTCATAATAGGCGTCGCGTATGGCCTCTTTCACCGGAACCCCATACCGGCTGCCGTACCAGAAGACCGTTTCCTGCCCGTGATCCGAATAGATGATGGTTTCGTATTTTCGGCTATTGGATTGACCGGCTGCCCTGCAGATATCCTTGATGGTGTCATCAATGCCTTTGAGGCTCCAGTGGGCGAACATGGAACCCGGGCTCCTGCGATGGGCCTGTTCATCATAGCCCAGAAAACTGGCGCATACAATGGGAACCCCCCTGCCCACCGCCAGCTTGGTCCGGAACGAGACCAGTTCTCTGAGTATGACACAGATTAAAATGCGTGCAGGGATGAATACAAGTTCTTTGATAAATTTTCTGCCCTGAACCAGACCCCGGAAAAAATCGGTCACCGCCAGAAAAAATTCAATGATGGTCATCCCCAGAATACGGACAAACTTTCCCGTATGCAGAATGAGCAGAAAAATCAGTTTCAGCGGATTCACCGTCCGTGCGATGGATTCCAGTGTCATGGTCTGGGAGCAGTACCGGGCCTGCGACGCCCCTCCGGTAAAAATGGTGGAATAGGTATGCCCCCCGGCCAGCAGCGGGGTGCCTGATTTTTCCAGCCGGTTTCCAATACGGTTGGCTGTCTGGGGATAAAAACTGACGTGTCGCTGGTGTTCTTTGCGGGATATGAACTCAAATGCCGGCACACACGATTTGACCCCGTAAAAAAGCTCGCCCTGAAACGCCGGGGTCGTTGAAGGCATGCCCGAATACATGGGTTTAAAATTCAACCCGCCGTTTCGTATCTGCTTTTCAAGAAAAGGCAGCCGGCCCGCTTGCAGGGCTTTTTGAAACTGGGTCATGGAAAGCCCGTCTATCTGAATCAGAACCAGACCCGGAACATCTTGTGCCCTATCCCCGGGCGGCAGTCCCAGCAGCCGTAATGACCATCTGTTCCGGGAAACAACTTTGGAAATCCATTGTGCGATCTGTTTGATCCGGACAGGCATCATGGTTATCCTCTGCCGCTGTTTTTTTCGCTGCGTTTTTGGGCATAATTTTCTTCCTGCCTGGCCTGGGCGGCCTTTTTCCTGTTCTGCTCATCCACTGCCTGGTGGTGGGCAGTTTCACCATCACGGGCTAGTGACCGTTTTCCCAGGGAATAGATGGTTTTTTCCCGGCCGTAAAGAATCAGGGTATCTCCGGGATATATTT
The DNA here is from genome assembly GCA_040883135.1 of Desulfotignum sp. GTDB lineage: Bacteria > Desulfobacterota > Desulfobacteria > Desulfobacterales > Desulfobacteraceae > Desulfotignum. The sequence goes on from JBFLKI010000005.1 coordinate 5,750, forward strand.
GCGTTTCCCCCCTTGGCACCCCCACATAACTGCCGTCATCACGATGGATTCCCAAAATCAGTATCCCTTCTTTGTTCAGTCTGCATTGGGCGAGGGTTTTGCGGGCAAGCCAGTCATTTTTTTCCACGGGAAGCTCCAGGACACAATATTCGCCGGAAATTAACAATTCTGTAAAATCCCATATTTTTAATGTTTGCCAACGCCCCAGGGCCTTTTTCATCGCCTGGTGCATCCAAATCTCGATATGCTTGGATCTGGCAAGAAACCACAGTACGCACACACCGGCCAGAAGCCACAACAGACGTAACAGCCGCTGGGGATCATCTCCGCTGGATTCAAAAGACAGAATGAGTGAAATAATGATACTCACAAAACCGGCACTCCTGGCGATCATCAGCCAGGTGATGATTTTTCTTCTGGCCGGATTTCCCATGATTTTTTCAATTGATACCGATGACACCTGCCATGCTATGCCGATCCTTTCCTATACCCGCAACAGGCACCGCTTTGTTTGTCTCCAGATTTTTCCTCCCCGTTTTCGTTCACGTTTTTTACCCCCTTGCTTTTTGTTGTCTGATTTTTTTAATTCCCCGTTGTCCGGCCTGATGGGAATGCCATTTGTTTCACTCCTTTTTGGTATCCGCCTGATGGGATAATATCATACCTTATAGTCTGCGATAGAAAATGCATGGTTGCATGCATATCGTTATAAATTATCATGTATCTTTACATCCTTTCTCTGCATCCTGGCATATCGCTGAAAAAATGCGGTGTCCCGGCCGGATACATACCTTGTATCCTTCAAATGGGTAAAATCCCCCATTTACCCGACCGGGGCCTGCCGCGTAAAGTAAATAAAAAATATACATAACGGAGGGAGGAAATTTTCCATGAAAAAAAACAACCGCTTACGGTATGTTATCCTGGCTCTGGTCCTGTTTCTGGGCCTGTTATGGTCCCTGGTTTCGGCTTCCCAGCAGGAAGATACCTACCCCAACTCCCGCTTTGTCGCATATCCCCATTGGCTCAAGGCCCACCTGGATGATACAGATCTGGTTATTGCAGATGTCAGAACCGATGATCATTTTGACGGGGCACTGATCCCCGGTGCCATCCGGCTTCCCTGGTCTGCGTTCCAGTATAATGATATGGGCAATGATGTGGCATCGACGTTCATCGGTATTGCCCGTGCCCAGGATATCCTTGGCCGTCACGGCATTACATCGAAAGACACCATCGTACTTTACGATTCGGTGGAACGGGACGGGGGTGCCACCGCATCCTATGTTTTCTGGATTCTGGATATTCTGGGGCATGAAAACAAGAAAATTCTCGTGCGTGGCATCGATGGATGGAAGGATGCCGGGTATGACCTCGTAACCAAGCATGCTGAAGCAAAACCGCTTCTTTATCAGGCACCTGCAAAAAACATACAAAAACACCAGCTGATTGGCGGTGATTTTGTGTATAAGCAGCTCGGCGATTTCTGTTACCAGATCATCGATGTGCGGTCACACGAAGAATATGTGGGTGAAAAAGGTACCAAAGGCCTTGACGGAACCCCATTGAAACTCGGGCATATCCCGACAGCAGTCAACATCAACTACCAGGATGCATGGACAGATATGGACACAAAAGCGCTTAAACCCTATGCCCAGCTCCAGAGCCTTTACGCTGGCCTGGATACATCCAGGGCGGTAATTGTTTACTGCAATTCAGGAAGACGCAGTGCCTTTTCCTATTTTATACTTCGTTTGATGGGGTTTGACAGGGTGTACACATATGAACCGTCATGGAAAGAGTGGGGGAATCCGGACAAATTTTTTCCGGTGGAAACCAGGGAAAACACATTGACAGGCAGCACGCTGCCCACCCCTTCAACCGCAACCCGGACCATCTCAAGTCGAAGAACTGACACAAAAACATCACAAGATGGCGCCGGTTCAGGCAAACCTGCAGGCGGCTATATGTCATGCGGAGGCTGATCATGGATAAAAAAAATGTATCTCGCCTGTATTGGCCGTGGCTTCCGGCTGCATTTGCTTTGGCAGGCATCATTGTGTTTATTTTTGCGACATTCGGGCCGCCGGCCTCTTCCAGCGGTTTTGTCAGCTTGATCAAAGGGGCTGTCCAGCCAGTGGCACCGGCATATGTTGAAAACAAAACCCATTACGCCATGATGCCGGACACCGGTTCCTGGCTCTTTGCCTTTGTTCTGGGCATGGCCATCGGTGGTTTTGCTGCCGGCCGCACCAGTCGCATCCCGGTAAAAGATATCCCTGAAATATGGGAAAAACGGTTTGGGAACAGCCGGATCAAACGATTTGCAGCCACCTTTGTCGGTGGATTCATCATACTTTTTGCCTCCAGACTGGCAGGCGGCTGTACCCTGGGGCTGTTTATTTCCGGATCCACCCAGCTGGCTGTCAGCGGATTGTATTTCGGGGTGCTTATCTTTGCCTTTGCCATGGTCACCGCCCGCCTTGTCTTTGGCAAAACTGGAAAGGAGGAATAATGGCTTCAGAAATATGGCTGGGATTGTTCTCCGGCATTGCCTTTGGATTTGTGATCCAGCGCGTCGGCGCATCCAATGCAGATATAATGGCCAGAGCCCATCTGATGATCGCAGGTGACATCCCCAAATTCATGCTCATGGCGGTTATCCTCTCCGCCATAGGGCTTTTAGGACTTGAAGCCGCCGGTGTGGCCAATACCCGAGTGCTGCCCACCAGTCTGGTGGCCACGGGAGTGGCAGGCGTTTTGTTCGGTATTGGCTGGGGATTTTGCGGGTACTGCCCGGGAACCACCTGGGCGGCGGCAGGAGAGGGACGGATGGATGCCGTGTTTGCCCTTATCGGCGGACTGGCCGGTGCAGCGGTTTTTGCCCATCTCCACGAATTTTTCATCCCATGGCTGTATGATCCCTTCAATGTGGGCCAGATCACCCTTGCGGACTGGACAGGCAGCAAGCCTGTTGCAGTGATTCTGCTGGCATTCATATTCAGCCTGTGCATAGGCGCCATCCATTTGTTATGGAAGGACAAAAATGGCGGCCAGACTCAATAATACAACTGTTGTCTTTCTCATATCCCTTGTTTTAGTGACCATCCTCTGTTCCGGATGTCCAGGACCGCAGAAAAACAAGGCAACAACTCTGAAAATACCCAGAGGATATGTGTCCCGGCTCGACATCCAGATAGAGGACCGGCTGCTGGGATTTGGTCCCTTTGTGGGATATTATTTCAAACCCCTGAACCCAAACGATCTGACCCGGCTTTCCTTTGTCTGTTATAATGAAGATTCTTTTTACACCCGTGACCTGCCGAAAAACACCCTTTTGTTTGAAGGAGATGCGGTGTTGACAGAGCTTGTGGACACAGGCTTTCGTCCGCCCGCAGATGACCGGATCAATCCGGTATTTTTCGGGGATGCGCCCCGAAAATGGATCAACAACCGCCCCCAGCCCCAGGACGAATACCTGCATTTTCATTCCTGCTATGATGGATTGGGTCCTGTACTGGCAGGATTTTGGATCCGGCATGAAGGCAGAGCTTCTTTTACCTATGACATGGGCGGCCGCATGGGTCCGGCCAGTCCCCTTTACCACGAGGTCCGCCCCCGTATCGACAAGCAGTTTGCAAAAATCATGGAATTTGATGCAGGCCCGGATTTCGGACACGAATCAAAACAGTAAACGCAATCAGGAAATACTTATACCATGAATAAAAATTCCCATGCCCATAACCATGACAGCGAAAACGCTGACCACGACAACGATCACAAGAACCATGACAACAGCAACCAGGGCCACGACCATGCGGACCACCATGCTCACATGGTAGCCGACTTCAGGCGCAGGTTCTGGGTTTCATTCATCCTGGGAATTCCCGTTGTGCTGCTGTCTCCCATGATCCAGCAATTTATGGGCGTCAGCGGCCAATGGGACTTTGCAGGTGATGCCTACATCCAGTTCGCGTTTTCCACCATTGTCTTTTTCTACGGCGGATGGCCTTTTTTAACGGGCCTTGTGGACGAGCTCACCAATAAGAACCCGGGCATGATGACCCTGATCGGCCTTGCCATCACCATTGCATATACCTACAGTTCCGCCGTGGTATTCGGCCTTGCAGGAAAAGTCTTTTTCTGGGAGCTGGCCACGCTTATCATTATCATGCTTTTGGGGCACTGGATGGAAATGCGCTCGGTAATGGGGGCTTCCGGTGCGCTGGAAGAATTGGTCAAACTGATGCCGTCCACTGCCCTTCGCATCACTAAAGACGGTGACACCGAAGAAGTCAAGGTATCACAGCTTGAAAAAGGTGACCGGGTCGCGGTCAAACCCGGGGAAAAAATCCCCACCGACGGTGTCATCGCTGACGGGCGGACCAGCATTGACGAATCCATGGTGACCGGGGAAAGCCGGCAGGTGGAAAAAACCACCGGGGATGAGGTGATCGGCGGCAGCATCAACGGTGATTCCGCCATTGAGGTGGAAATCCGAAAAACAGGGGACGACACCTATCTTTCCCAGGTTGTCGACATGGTGAAAAAAGCACAGGAATCCAAATCAACGGCCCAGAACACCGCAGACCGTGCCGCTTTCTGGCTGACCATCATCGCCCTGACTGCCGGCGGCATCACTTTGGGGGCATGGCTTTTTGCAGGCAGAGAATTTGTATTTTCCTTAGAACGGATGGTCACGGTGATGGTGATCACCTGTCCCCATGCGTTGGGTCTGGCGGTTCCCCTGGTGGTGGCGGTATCAACCGCCATGGCGGCAAAAAAAGGACTGCTCATCAGGGACCGGACCGCGTTTGAACGGGCAAGAAACCTTGATGTGGTGGTGTTTGACAAAACCGGCACCCTGACCCGGGGACAGTTCGGCGTATCGGATATCCTGAATTTCGGCAGTCTTTCTGAAGAAGAAATCCTGACGCTTGCAGCCGGGTTGGAAAGCCGGTCTGAGCATGCCATTGCCAAAGGCATTGTTGCGGCGGCAAAGGACCGCGATATGGATATCCCTGATGCTGAAAATTTTGAAGCCATACCGGGAAAAGGTGCCAAAGCAACGGTGTCGGGCAAAAACATCAAAGTGGTCAGCCCGGGTTTTTTAAAAGAACATGATATCGCTGTGGCAGAAAGCCGCCAGGACGAACTGGATCAGCTGGCAGAAGAAGGAAAGACCGTGGTGTATCTTCTGGTAGATGATCAGATCACAGCAGCACTGGCTTTGGAGGATATGATCCGCGAATCCGCAAAAAAAGCCGTGTCCGGATTACAGAAGATGGGCCTTAAGGTGATGATGCTCACCGGCGATTCTGCTGCAGTGGCAAAAACCGTTGCCGACCAGCTCAAACTCGATGATTATCTGGCGGAAATTCTGCCGGATGAAAAGTCGGATCAGATCCAAAAAATCAAACAGAAGAACATGCGTGTGGCCATGGTGGGAGACGGGGTGAACGATGCCCCGGCTCTGGCTGAAGCGGATGTGGGCATTGCCATCGGCGCCGGCACGGATGTGGCCATGGAAGCCGCCGATATCGTGCTGGTGCACTCGGATCCCAGAGATGTCACCGCAGTGATCAAACTGTCTCGCACCACCTACCGGAAAATGGTGCAGAATCTCTGGTGGGCAGCCGGTTACAATGCCATTGCCATTCCCCTGGCAGCAGGGATTTTATACCCGTTTTACCACTTTTTGCTGCCGCCGGCGGCAGGGGCTGTTGTGATGTCGCTTTCCACAGTCATTGTGGCGGTCAATGCCAAACTGCTATCCACATGATGGGCCGATACGTGCCGGTTTCATGGCACATCATGCGGTTAGGCTGAACCGGTTATGCGCAGGCTGAAAACCGATGCACAGGCCGGCATTTTAATAAATAAAGGAGAATGACATGAAACTTTCCGCTTGTATACCACAAAGAATTTCAAAATTTGCCATTGGGCTGATGCTGGTTGCTGCCGCCTTGGCCATGATTATAATAGGCGTTACCATTCTGCCCATCATCGGACTGGTTCTGGCGGTGCCGATTCTGGCTTTGGCTGCATATGTTTTTAAACTGCATTTTAACGATCAGTGTGAAATAGATCCTTCGGAAGACAATTAGAATCCAACCGCAACGAGAAAAAAAAAGGAGAGAAAAAAATGAAAAAAATAATAGCGACGGTCTTTCTTCTGCTGGCAGCAATGGTTCCCATACCGATGCTGCAGCAGACCGTTTACGCCCATTGCCAGATACCCTGCGGTATTTATGATGATAACGCCCGGGTTCAGTCAATGCTTGAAGATGCAGAAACTGTTGAAAAATCGATAAAGATGATAAATGCGCTTTCCGAAAAGTCGGATGCCCACTCCCGGAACCAGCTGGTCCGCTGGGTGATGAACAAGGAAAATCATGCCCAGAAAATCATCTCCACGATCAGTGACTATTTTCTGACCCAACGGGTCAAATCATCGCAGGAAGACTACACAAAACGACTGGTTGATCATCATGCCGTGATTGTTTCGGCAATGAAAGCCAAGCAGAATGCCGAGATGTCATATGTCAAAACCCTGGTCACAGACATTAAAGCACTGTTACGGTATTACAACAGCGACCATGACCAGTAAGAGTGCAATTCGATATTGTATCCTGACTTGATAACAAAGAAATTCAGGAACACAAAAACCTGAACGCGGGGAAAATTGCCAGGCCTGGGAACTTATGAAGCGCAGGTTTAAAGATGCTGATTACCTCGAAAAACAACCCGCCAGAAAGAAGGCAAATGACAAGAAGATGGAAATGAACCCAGACCAAAACATTTTGCTTACCGTCAATGGAAATGACTACCACCTGAGTGTGGAACCGCGCTGGAGCCTTCTGTATGTTCTCAGGGAGGTACTGGGGCTCACAGGAACCAAGCTCGGCTGCGGCCGGGGAGAATGCGGGGCCTGTACCGTTTTGATCAATGACATCCCGTTCTATGCCTGTATGCTGCTTGCCGTGGGGGTGCAGAACAAAAATATCACCACCCTTGAAGGGCTCATGGACAAACAGAATCCAGGGATTGTGCAGCAGGCGTTTGCTGCAGAAGATGCCTATCAGTGCGGATACTGTACCCCGGGCCAGATCATGGCGGCGGAAGGACTGCTGCGCAATCACCCGGACCCTGATCTGTCAAAAATCCGTGTCAACATGTCGGGAAATTTATGCCGCTGTGGTGCCTATCCCCATATTTTCAAGGCAGTGGCCAGGGCCGCAGAACACAATAAAAAACAAGACAAACAATGACCAAAGCAAGCAAGGCAGGAACACCCATGGAAAAACAGGATAAGGGCATGTATTATATGCCGCGGAATACGGTTTGTGAAACCCCGTTGCCGGGTCAGGAACCGCCCTTCTGGGATAAAACCGCCATCGTGGGGACCCGCAGACCCAGAGTGGATGCCTATCAACGGACAACCGGGGCTGCCGTCTACCCGTCGGATATGAAACTGCCCCATATGATCTATGGGGTTATTGTCAGGTGTCCCTTTCCCCATGCACTGGTCAATGAGATCGATACCGCAAAAACGATGAAAATGCCCGGAGTCAGAGCGATTATCACGGACAGCTCCCCGGCAGCCAAAGGACTCACATGGCAGTACAACGGACAGGCTGCAAAATTTTTCGATCCCCACTGCCGGTTTGAAGGGGAAGTGGTTGCCGCAGTTGCCGCTGACACCTGGTATCAGGCCTGTGATGCCGCCAGATCCATTGCCGTCAGGTATACGCAACTGCCCCATGTGGTGGATCACAACAAATCCCTGGACAACGATGCGCCCAGGATGCATGAAAGACAAAACCTGGTGGGCCGGGACATCTATGAGCGCGGCGATATCCAAAAAGGGTTTGCCCGGGCAGATGTCGTTCTGGAACAACGGTTTGATA
>JBFLKI010000225.1:0-4303 GCA_040883135.1 Desulfotignum sp.
CATTGTAATATCTGGTAGCGACGCAGGGACTTGAACCCCGGACTCTGCGGATATGAGCCGCATGCTCTGACCAGCTGAGCTACGTCGCCAAAAAACCTAAGAAATATAGCACAAAAAATTATTATTTGTCAAACGTTTTTTGGCATCGGATCAAGCCTGTCTGTCATCCAATCATTTCCGTCTGCGCTTGTTTTCATGACAGGCCGTAGCGTTCCAGGGCGGAAACGACAATGGTCCGGATCAGGGCCTGATAGTCTTTTTCCGGTCCGTCGCCGGTGGCATGGTATAGGGAAAAGAGCTGAGGGCTCCAGCTTTTTACCGGTTTGAGCCCGGGAATGCCGTTGGCTTCGATGATTTTCAAGTTTCCTGCCGCATCCTGCCGCATGTCCACCCGGACATGGTCCAGGCAGTTCAAGGCATCTGTGGCCTGTTTGCAAAGGGTGACGGCCGGTTCGGCCATATCACCGGCCGGGCCGATCTTTGTGACACCGATGCCTCTTAAATCACTTCTTAAGATCGGGTATCTGCCCAGCAGGGCCGGATCCACGGTCACCCGGCCGGGCAGAAACTTCTGAAGCCTTCCGTTTCCCAGCATGAGCACGGTGTATTCAGCCCCGGGCAGATATTCCTCCACCAGGGCGGGCTGACCAAAGGCGGCATGGATGTGGGCCACCTGGCGGGCCAGTTGCTCCCGGTCATGGACCACGGAATCATCATTGATGCCCACAGACCGGGATTCACAGCTGGGTTTGACAAACGCCGGAAAACGGATCTCGGGCAGTGGTGTTTCCGGCGCCACTTCCATGTGGAACGGCACGGCGATGCCCCGGGATGACAGAATCCCATGCGTCTGTGTCTTGTCGATGAGGTGCTTCATGGTGGTGCTGTCCGGACCGATATAGGGGATGGCATGGGCATCGAAAAAATCCGCCACCCACTGTCCGGTGTTTCGGCCGATGATATCGGTTTTGTCTGAGATATGGTACAGCGCGCTCCACACCATGTCAAAATCGCCTGCCTGCATGGCGGACTCGAACTCAGACATGGTGGAGACAAAGCTGATCCGGCTGTCAACCCCGATGTCCTGGATGGCCTGGCACAGGCTTTCGGTTACAGACAGGTTTCCCCACCCCTGGGCGTCCCCGGCCGGTCCGGTGAGCAGTAAAATGGTCGTCATGGTGATGTGTCTCCTTGTTCCGGTATGTGAAACAGATCTGGAAGATACTGATAATTTTTCAATGCAGCCGCCACCTGGGGTGCCTGAGCGTCAAACAGGGCGGTATAGGCGGTAAGCCGCCCGGCATCCAGAGGGACTTTGGACAGAATCCGCAGGTTCAGGCCGGGTGTTCGGCCCGATGGAGAAAACAGCCCTGCTTTTTCAAAATTCATCAACACTTGCTCTGCCAGCTTCTGGTTGGGGTTGAGGATGTGCGGAACGGTGCCGGTATGCCGGGCGATGGCGGATGCAAACTGGTTTTCACAGTATCCGAAATGGGTGCAGCACAGGGCTGCGACGATCTGGCGGAATCGGTTTGCCCCCTTTGCCATGGCCTGGTCCACATTGTCCCGGATCATGGGGGTGATTTCCGGATCAAACGGGTTTCGTTCAATGATGCCGGCCAGGCCGGTACACCCCTGGGTAACGATGCGGTCGGAAGCGATGCCTTTACGGATCAGTCCAAGCGCATGGATCCGGGATTCGGCGGTGGTGGGGGTGCTGAACAGGATCACCCCGGTTTCCGGCTCGCGTGCCAGCAGTTCGGCGGTCAGGTCCACACCCGGGACGATGATCTCATACACCGGCATACGGGCAATTTTACAAAATTCGGTGTGCAAATAGATCACTGACAGCGTGTTGCAGGCAATGGCCAGGACATCCGGGTTCAGTGCCGCCATGGCGGCCAAGGCCCGGTCGAACACGGCGGCCTTGCGGGTCATGTCCGGATAATGGTTGTATCCCCGGTCTGTTTCCGGCCAGGCATTGACATAGATCAGGTTGATCTCAGACCCTGGGACAGCGGAACGGGAAAATCCCTTGAGAATGCCTGCATAGACGGAGAGTCCGCCCAGGCCGGAGTCGGTGACCGCGATGGTAGAGGTTTGAGACCCGGAGGCTGTCATGAGTCAACGGTCCGGGTCATCCAGGTGTGAATGAGGTCCCGGCACCGGGCTTCGTCCCGGGAAAGCAGTGTTTCCATATGGCCGCCCGTCATCCGGGTCAAGGTATCTTTGAGCAGTTCCGTGTGCTGGAGCGTGGTGAGCCGGTTTCTGAGCATGGCCGCGCCTTTGGGCGGATCCGTGTTCAGTGTGTCCATGATGCCGGTCAGTTCCGGCATCATCATATGCGTGCCGTAATAGCGGGTCACCGCCTGCCAGGCCTGTTCCCGGCCCCAGGGGGTTTCCAGGGGGCGGGACACCTGCCGGAAGGCGGTGAAAAAATCCCGGGCCCGGGCAGGATCCAGGGGGGTAAGGCCCTGATCACGGATCTGATAGGGCAGTATTTTCAGGGCGGCAAGGCCCTGGTTGTCCAGATCGGCGAACAGGACATATCCCAGTTTCCGGAACAGAAGGTCCGTGGGCTGGAAAAACACAAAATTGCCCAGACTGTAGAAGATCGGCGTGTTCCGATGGATCTGAAGCCCTTGGGGGACATGGGGGTGATGGCCCACCACAAGATCTGCTCCGGCGTCAGCCAGGCCCTGGAACATCTCGGTCACATAGGGGGGCGGAAACGGCACATATTCGATGCCGCAATGGGCGATGACCACCACCAGGTCCACGGTGCCGGCCAGGGTTTTCACCTGGGCCGCCATCAGGGCAGGATCCCATCCCATGACCCCGGGGGTCTGGGCCGTGGCAGCCGTCAGGTCTTCGCCTTCGCTGAAGTTGAGAATGCCGATTTTCAGGTGGTTTTTTTCCAGGACCAGGGGAGCGGCGGCCACGGCCAGGTTCCGTCCGGAACCGGTCCAGCGGATCCGATTGCAGGACAGGGTTTCCAGGGTATGCTCGAATCCGGTGCGTCCGCAGTCCCAGATATGGTTGTTGGCCAGGGTAACCGCATCCACCCCTACAATTTTCAGGGCCTTCACATGGTTTGGATCGGCCTTGAACGATGCCCCGCTTTTGACGGTAAACTCACCGGTACGGGTGAACGGGGCTTCCAGATTGAAGATTGTCAGATCCGCCTGCTGGATGGGGGCCAGCAGGTCTCCGTATACGGCACCCGGGTCCTTTGCCATGAGCGGGGCAAAATCGCGGATGGGGGCCCAGTCTCCGGCAATGCAGACCTGGATCCGCGCATGGGGCCGGCCCGATTCCCAGGTGCCGGTGTGCCAGTCAAAATCCGGGGTCATGGGGGGGCTCCCTGCGGTAGCAGACAGGCAGGCGGGCCGTGAGGCCGGCGGTGATTTCGTAATTGATGGTGCCCGAGAGTTCCGCCAGGTCGTCAGCGGACACGGTCTGGTTTCCCCGGGTTCCCAGGACCATCACCTCATCCCCGGCCCGGACATCGGGGATATGGCCCACATCGATCATGGTAAAGTCCATGCACACCCGGCCCGCCACTTTTGCCCGCTGCCCTTTCACCAGCATGTGGGCCGTGCCGGACAGGCGCCGGGAATACCCGTCCGCATATCCCACCGGTACCGTGGCGATCACGGTGGGCCGGTCCGTGACATGGGTGCTGCCGTAAGACACGGCAAATCCTTTGGGCACCTGCTTGACCTGGGTGATCTCCGAAATAATGGACATGGCCGGGGTGAGTTTTGCGCCGTCCACGCCCGGGCCGGGGCACATGCCGTAAAGGGCCAGACCGGGCCGCACCATTGTGAAATGACTCTGGGGCAATGTCAGGGTGGCGGCACTGTTGGCGGCGTGAATGATTTCCGGCAGGGCATTGTCTGCATCCAGACGGTCCAGCAGTTGTGAAAAAAGATCCAGCTGCTGCCGGGCATGGGTGGGGTCTTTGGCATCGGCATTGGCAAAATGGGTGTAGATGCCCTCCACCTTGAGATGATCCAGGTGCGTCATGGCGGTGATGTCCGCCAGGACCTGGTCCATATTCAGGCCGGGGCACAGGCCCAGGCGGCCCATGCCGGTGTCGATCTTGATGTGGGCCGTGACATGGGTGCCGGCGTTTCCGGCTGCGGCATTGACCGCCGTGGCGTCATCCAGGCTGATGAGGGTGATGCGGATGCCCTGTCGGGGGGCGGGCCCCCCCCGGGCCGGGTACCTGGCGCCCAACAAGACTATAGGGGGCTGGATGGCGGCAGGTAGGCGCGCGACCGCCACCGCCCAGCGGGCC
>JBFLKI010000226.1:0-5988 GCA_040883135.1 Desulfotignum sp.
AGACGGTGATGGTATTGTCCGCTGCGATTTCAAGAAAGGCATGGGGCTTGAAAGAGGGATCGGCCATTGCCTGGACGGCAGACACATTGAACAGTTTCATGGTGCCGGAAAGCGCTCCCATGGCAAGTACCAGGCTGCTCTTTTGCAAAAACGATCTGCGATTCATGATGGTCTCCATGATCTTATCCTCCCTGATTTGCCGCCAGCCGGGCAGCCAGATGAATCGCCTCTTTGATTCGGGGATGGGAACCGCACCGGCAGATGACATTGTCCATGGCCTCATTGATCTGGGCGTCGGTGGGATTCGGTTCCCTGGACAAAAAACCGGCGGCCTGGAGCATGATCCCCGGCTGGCAGTATCCGCACTGGGGTACCTGCTTTTCGATCCACGCCACCTTTACCGGGTGATTCTCCGGCAGGCCCTCGATGGTGGTAATCTCGCTTTCAAGCACTTCATCCAGATAGACAATACAGGACCGACGGGCCTCCCCGTCAATGAGAACCGTACACATGCCGCACTCGGAAATGCCGCAGGTGTATTTGACACTGGTAAATCCCAGGTGGTCCCGCAGGACCCACAGCAGCGGCGTGCCAGGGTCTGCATCCACAGATCTTTTTTTGCCGTTTACGTGCAGGGTGATCATTTGAATATTCCTCCTTGCCTTGCATGTGAGCGATTGGGTAGGCTCTGAAAGAAACAGAACCTCTCATGTTTCCGGATAGATACCCGGCATCATATCATCCATCTTTCAGTCATGCCACTAAATTATTCAATGGCCAGGCCCGGATACAAGGGTTCTGCCGCCGGTTAGGTCAAGGCACCTGATCAGGACAGGGTCTTGGAGAAACGCACCCAGGCCAGGCTGATAAAAGAGAGGGCCAGGGCGGCCTGGGCCGCAACAAACGGCCACAACACCGTGATGCCCACCCCCTTCATGACGATTCCCCGCAAAATATCCAGGTACCAGCGCATGGGGTTGAGCCAGGTGATATACTGAACCGCCGGGGGCATGTTTTTGATGGGGAACATGAAGCCTGAGAGCATGACACAGGGCATGAGAATCAGAAAACTGGTGAGCATGGCCTGCTGCTGGGTGGCGGCGCCGGCACTGATGAGAAGCGCGATGCCCATGTTACCGAACAGATAAAGCCCGGAAAGGAGGTAGAACAGGGACAGACTCCCCGCTACCCGGATGTCGAAGATCAGGTAAGCCACCACCAGCATGATGGTCATGGTGATGTAGCCGGTGATGATATAGGGGATGGTTTTGCCCAGGATGAACTCGATTTTGCGGATGGGGGTGACCATGACCTGTTCGATGGTGCCGATCTCCTTTTCCCGGACAATGCCGATGCTGGTGAGCAGCAGGCTGAAGATAAAGAGCATCACGGCAATCAGAGACGGGACAAAATAAAACCGGCTCTCCTGATTGGGATTGAACAGGGCCCGGGGCCGGATATCCAGGGGAGGGCCGTTCCGGGTCATGCCCTGTTTTTCCAGACGATCAGCCAGAAGGTCGGCGGAAAAGGCCTCGATGATGCCACTGGCATATCCCTGGACAATGGCCGTGGTGTTAGAGTCGGTACCGTCGGTCAACACCTGGACCCGGGCCGTGCGGCCGGCTGAAATGTCTTTTTGAAACCCTTTTTCGATATGGATCACCGCCCGGACCTCGGCCCGGTCCAGCAGTTCCCGGATCCGGGAAGGGGCTGCAGCAGTGCCCACGATTTCAAAATACCCGCCTGCCGTGAACCGGGAAATCATTTCTCTGGAAGCCGGGGTCTTGTCCATATCCAGGACCGCGGTCCGGTTCCGGGTGACGTCCGTGGTCAGGGCAAAGGACATGACCACCAGCTGGATGACGGGCATACCAAAGACCACGGCCCGCATGCGCCGGTCCCGGAGCATCTGCAGAAATTCCTTGATGAGCATCTGTTTCAGGCGCAGAATCATGGCGGGTCCAGTTTAAACCTGAATTTCCGGTTGGCCAGGATCACCATGAACACAGCATACATCGAGAGGAGTACCGCATCCAGCCAGAGAATCTCCAGGCCGATGCCCTTCATGTAAATTCCCCGGAGCAGCGCAATGAAATATCGGGCCGGAACGATGTAGGTGATGCACTGGATTGGCAGGGGCATGTTTTCGATGGCAAAGACAAACCCGCTCAGTATCAGCGTGGGCAGGTAGCCGGAGACAATGGCGATCTGGTTGGCCAGCACCTGGGACTTGAGCACGATGCTCAGGGTCATGCCCCAGAACAGCGCCCCGGTCAGAAAGATGGCCGCCATGGCAAACAGCAGAGCGGTGTTGCCCACAATGGGCACCTTAAAGAGCCACCGGCCCATGCTCACGGCAATGGCCACATCCGTCATGCCGATGACAAAATAGGGGACTGCCTTGCCAAAGATCAGTTCCGGACCCTTCAGGGGGGTGGCAATGAGCTGCTCCATGGTTCCGGTCTCCCATTCCCTGGCAATGGTGACAGAGGTGAGCATCGAGGCAATGACCACCATGACGATGGCGATGATGCCGGGAATGATCACGTTCTGGCTGCGCAGATCCGGATTGTACCAGGACCGGGGGGCCATTTCTACGGGCGGTTCAAAACCGGTTTTTCCGTTGATGGCCATCTGTCGGGCCGTTACATTTGTGGAATAGATCATGGCGATGGCTGTGGCGTAGTTCATGGCCAGCCGGGAGGTATTGGCATCGCTGCCGTCGCAGATCACCTGGACGGCGGTCTGTTTTCCGGCTGCCAGGGCGGCGCTGAAATCCCGGGGAATGACCAGGGCTACCATGGCAGATCCCCGGTCCAGGTGGTGCTGGATCCGGGTGTAGGAAAAAAGGTGTTCTTCAATGGTAAAATAGGGGGAGCCGGCATACAGTGCGACGAGGTCACGGCTTTGAGGTGTCTGTGACTGGTCCCAGACCACGGTGGGCACATGGCGCAGATCCAGGGTCAGGGCATAGCCGAACAGCATGATCAGGATGACGGGAATGGCCAGGGAGAGATAGAGGCTGCGCCAGTCCCGGAATACATGGAGAAACTCTTTTCTGGCAACAGCAGCCAGGCGCCGGAGTGTCATGACACGGCCTCCGGTTTTCCCCGGGCATCCTGTTGTTTTCGGTCATCCGCCTCGATCAGGGAGATAAAGACCTCCTCCATGCTGGGCAGGGTCTGTCCGGTCATGGATCGGGTCTTGAGCGCCACAGGCGTGCCCATTGCGATCATTTTACCCCGGTAGATCAAAGCGATGCGGTCACAGTACTCCGCCTCTTCCATGTAATGGGTGGTGACGAACACAGTAACGCCCTGGTCCGCCATCTGGTAGATCATATCCCAGAAACGGCGACGGCTGACTGGATCCACCCCGGAGGTGGGCTCGTCCAGGAAGAGGATGGGGGGCTCGTGGAGGATGGCGCAGGCCAGGGCCAGGCGCTGTTTCCATCCGGCGGAGAGCACGGCGGTCAGGGAATTTTCATGGCCGGCGAGCCCGGCCATGGCCAAAGCCCAGTCCCGGCGCCGGGCCATCTGTTTTCCCGCCAGGCCGTATATGCCGCCGTAGAACCGGATGTTTTCCCCCACGGTCAGGTCTTCATACAGGGAAAATTTCTGACTCATATAGCCGATGTGCTGCTTGATTTTTTCCGGCTGGGTGCCGATATCGAAACCGGCCACCCGCCCCCGGCCGGAACTCGGGGACAGCAGGCCGCAGAGCATGCGGATGGTGGTGCTCTTTCCGGCGCCGTTGGGTCCTAAAAATCCGAAGATTTCGCCTTTTTGCACGGAAAAACTGATGCGGTCCACCGCCCGGAAGTTGCCGAAAACCCGGGTCAGATCATCCACGGTTACGGCCGGCCCCCGGGATCCGGATTTTTTTTCAGTCAGGGCAGGAGATTCTCCGTCAGGGGGCAACAGATCGGGATCTTCAATAGATGTCTTGTTTTCTTGCGTTTGACGGTCTCCCATCATGCTGACAAAGACATCTTCGAGGCTGGGGGCCGCTTTTTGGAATTCGGGCGGCTCAAGGCCTGCCTCCCGGAGCAGGGTGCGGGCCGCCGCTTCTGCGGCTTCCGGATCCGTGCAAACCATGTGAACCCGGTCCCCGAACACATTGGCCGACGCCCCTTCCAGGCGGCCGTTGAGTATCTGGTGGATTTTCCGGGCCACGGGACTCTGGAGGGTAAGCACCTCGCCTTCCATCAAGTTTTTGATTCGGGATAACGTTCCTGCGGCCAGAAGACGTCCCCTGTCCAGAAGCCCGATGCGGTCGCACCGCTCGGCTTCATCCATATACGCCGTGGTTACCAGAATGGCCCCACCCTGTTTGGCGATGTCGTAAAGGATCCGCCAGAAATCCCGGCGGCTGACCGGGTCCACCCCGTTGGTGGGTTCATCCAGAAGCAGCACGGCCGGGGTGTGAATCAGGGCGCAGATCAGCTGAAGTTTCTGCTTCATCCCGCCGGACAGGGTTCCGGCCCGGCGCTGTCTGAACGGCCGCATCTGGGTGGCCCCTAAAAGGGTGTCGATCCGCTCGTTCCGCTCCTTTGGGGGCACCCCGTAGAGATCGGCGTAAAACAGCAGGTTTTCCAGAATGGTGAGATCCGGATAAAGACCGAAGCGCTGGCTCATATAGGCCAGGTGCTCTTTGACGGCAAAGGCCTGAGTCCGGGTGTCAAATCCGTCAACGGCAGCGGATCCGGACGTCGGGTCCAGAATTCCGGCCAGCATGCGCAGGGTGGTGGTTTTTCCGGCGCCGTCCGGACCCACGATGCCGAATATTTCGCCTTTCTGGACCGCCAGGCTGAGGTGGTCCACCGCCGTATTGTCTCCAAAGACCCGGGTCAGGTTTCGGGCCTCGATGGCAGGTGGGGACGGGGCCGTCATGGTCAGTCTTCCGAGACCGGGATTCTGACATCGGCCGGCATGCCCGGCCGCAGTTCACCGGCCGGGTTGGCCAGACTGATCTTGATCCGGAACATGAGTTTGACCCGTTCCTCAAATGTCTGCACCGCCTTGGGCGTAAACTCGGCCTCACTGCTGATAAAAGAGAGAACCCCTTCATAGGGTCTGCCTGGAAAGGAATCAGTAAAGACCTGGACCGTTTGTCCGAGTTGAAGCTTTCCCAGTGCCCGTTCGCTCACATACGCCCGGAGCCAGGGATGGGCCAGGTCCCCCACGACCATCACCGGTGTGGCCGGATTCAGAAATTCTCCGGGCTCTGCCGACCGGCTGAATATTACCCCGTCCATGGGGGCCACAAGGTCGGTGTAGGAGAGGGCCAGCCGGGCCTGTTCCACCCGCTGTTGTGCCTCGGCCACCCGGGCCGCGGCCTGGTCGATTTTCTCCTGGCGGGGACCTGCCTTGACCAGGGCGTATCGGGCCTGGGCTTCGGCAAGGGCCGCCCGGGCCTTTTCAATCTGTTCGGACCGGGGGCCTTCCGTGACCAGGGAGAGGGCCTGGGCCGACTGGTTCACCCGGGAATCGGCCTCGGCCAGATTGTTTTCAGCCACCTGGAACTGGGTTTTGAAAAGCTTGTAATCCCGCTGGCTGACACTCTGGGTCTCAATGAGATGGCCATACCGCTCAAAATCCTCTCTGGCCTGGACCAGCCGGGAACGGGCTGCTTCCCTGGCAGCCTCTGCCTTTGCCAGGTCAGCCCGGGCGGTTTCAATCTCCTGGACCCGGCTGCCCCGGGTCAGTTCCAGCAGCTGCTGCCGGGCCATGCGGACACCGGCTTCCGCCAGCTCAATCTCTTCGGGCCGGCTGCCGTTTTGAAGCTCGGCCAGCACGGCGCGGGCGGCATCGAGGCCGACTTCTGCCAGGCGCAGGGCCACTTTCTGGTCGGCATCTTCCAGCCTGGCCAGCACTTCCCCCTTTGATACGGCATCCCCTTCGTCTTTGAGGCACTGTGCCAGACGGCCCGATATCTTGAACCCCAGGGAAACATCGGTGACCTCAATATTCCCTGAAGCGACAATGC
>JBFLKI010000029.1:0-4408 GCA_040883135.1 Desulfotignum sp.
GCCAAATGGCTGCTGCCCCACCACAGCACCCGTGGGTTTGTCCTTGATGTAAAAATTGCCGGCACTGTGGGCCAGGGCGTTGGTCAGGTCATGAACGGCCTTTTGGTCGGTGGCAAACACGGCACCGGTCAGGGCATAGGGGGAGGTGCTGTCCACCAGGGCCATGGCGTCGTCAACGGCGGCATCTTCATACCTGTACAGGGTCAGGACCGGACCGAAAATCTCTTCGGTCATGGATTCATAATGCGGGTCCGTGGTCACGATTACCGTGGGATCGATGAAATAGCCTCTGGATTTGTCCGCGTTGCCGCCCACCAGGATTTCCGCCACATCCGATGTTTTGGCCCGGTCGATGTATCCGGCGGCATTGTCGAACGCAGCCTCATCGATCAAAGCGTTCATGAAATGCCTGAACTCCGTCACACCGCCCACCGTAATCTGTTCCACAGCCGCCTGGATACCGGTGGTGACCTCATCCCACAGGGATTCCGGGATGTACATCCGGGAACAGGCGCTGCATTTCTGGCCCTGGTATTCGAACGCGCCCCGGACCGCTGCGGTGACCACGGGTGCCACCCGGGCCGACGGGTGCACAAAAATATAGTCTTTGCCCCCGGTTTCTCCCACCATCCGGGGGTAGGATTTGTAGATATCTATGTTGCTGCCCACGGTTTTCCACAGGGTCTTGAACACGTTTGTGGAACCGGTGAAATGGATCCCGGCCAGATCCGGGTGATGGAGCACGGATGCCCCCACCACCGATCCTCTGCCCGGCACAAAGTTGATCACCCCGTCGGGCAGGCCCGCTTCCGCAAGGATCTGCATAATGTAATACCCGGACAGCACGGCCGTGGATGCCGGTTTCCACACCACGGTATTGCCCATGATGGCCGGGGCCCCGCACAGGTTGCCGGCAATGGCCGTGAAGTTGAACGGGGTGAGGGCGAACACGAACCCTTCCAGGGCCCGGTATTCCAGCCGGTTCCAGACCCCTTTTTCAGAAGCCGGCTGGCCGGCATAAATCTCGGCCATATACCTGGCATTGAACCGGAAAAAATCCGCCAGCTCGCAGGTGGCATCGATTTCCGCCTGAAACGGGGTTTTGGACTGGCCCAGCATGGTGGCGGCATTGAGCAGAAAGGTATATTTTTGGGAGATCAGGTCTGCCGCCTTGAGAAAGATGGCGGCCCGCTCCTGCCAGGGGGTGCTTTCCCACTGTTTTTTCACATTCAACGCCGCTTTGATGGCAAGGTCCACTTCCGGTTTTCCGGCATTGGAAAACACGGCCAGCGTTTTAGCATGGTCATGGGGGCAGACGACCTTTTTCTGATCCTCTGTCCGGATTTCCTGCCCCCCGATGATCAGGGGGATATCCGGCACGATTTCCAGCTGGCGGGCCAGTTCCGCTTTGAGCCGTCTGCGCTCCGGGCTGCCGGTAGCATACTGTTTGACCGGCTCGTTCTTGATTTCCGGCAACTGCAAGATACGGTTGCTCATGATGACTCTCCTTTGATATCAAAGACAATCCCCTGGGCCAGGGGCAGATCGTTTCCCCAGTTGATGGTATTGGTCTGCCGACGCATGTAGATCCGCCAGGCGTCACTGCCGGATTCCCGGCCCCCGCCCGTTTCCTTTTCACCGCCGAACGCCCCGCCGATCTCGGCCCCGCTGGTGCCGATGTTGACATTGGCGATGCCGCAGTCCGATCCTTTATGGGACAGAAACTGCTCCTGGTACTGGATGGACGTCGTGAACACGGCACTGGACAGTCCCTGGGGCACGTCATTGTGCAATGCCAACGCCTGGTCAAAGGTATCATAGCCGATAATATACAGGATGGGGGCAAAGGTCTCTTCCTGGACAATGGGGTAGTGGTTTTCCGCCTCCACAATGGCCGGGGTGACAAAGCTGCCTTTTTCCAGACCTTCCACCGTCAGGGGTGTGCCGCCGTAAATCACGGTGCCGCCCTGGTTTTTGACCGCTTCAATGGCCTGCATCATGGCCTGTTTCGCCGTATCGTCGATCAACGGTCCCATCAGGGTTTCCGGGTCCATGGGATCGCCGATTTTGATCTGCTCGTAGGCATGGACCAGCTTTTTGACGAATGTCTCTTTGATGCTGTTGTGAATGATGATGCGGCGGGTGGAGGTGCACCGCTGTCCGGCCGTACCCACGGCCCCGAAAAGCGTGGCCCGCAATGCCATATCCATATCACAGTCTTCAGTCACGATGATGGCGTTGTTGCCCCCCAGCTCCAGCAGGGATCTTCCCAGGCGGGAAGCCACGGTGGTGGCCACTTTTTTGCCCATGGCCGTGCTGCCGGTGGCACTGATCAACGGAATCCGCGTGTCCTGGAGCATGGCATCCCCCACATCGGCCCGGTTTCCGATCACCAGATTGAACACCCCGTCAATTTCATACTTGTCCACCACCGGGGCGATGATGTTCTGAATGGCAATGGCGGTGAGCGGCGTCTTGGAACTGGGCTTGAACAGAACCGCATCCCCGCACACAACTGCCAGCAAGGCGTTCCAGGACCAGACCGCAGCCGGGAAATTGAATGCCGTGATAATGCCCACGAGCCCTAAAGGATGCCATTGTTCATACATGCGGTGGGACGGTCTTTCACTGTGCATGGTCAATCCATACAGCTGGCGGCTCAACCCCACCGCAAAATCCGCGATATCGATCATCTCCTGGACCTCTCCTTCTCCCTCGGCCCGGATCTTTCCGGTTTCCAGGCTGATCAGGGTGCCCAGGCCCTGCTTTTTCTCCCGCAGGGCATTGCCGATCTCCCGGACGATCTCCCCCCGGCGGGGGGCCGGCATCATCCGGAATTTTTCAAAAGCCGCATGGGCCCGGCTGACCACGGCTTCATAATCATGGGCCTGGGCCTGGATCACACTGGCGATGGGTTGCCCCGTGATCGGCGAAACCGATACCAGTTCCCTGCCGAGCGTATGGATCCGGCCCCGGCTCGAACCGGTGGTGGCGCCGTAATTGACCGGCTGAATATCCAAGTCCTTTAAAATGCGGTCAATGGTGTTCGTGTCCATGGATCATCCTCATCATCAAAAGGTTGCGGTTACATTTTTTCGCTTATTAATTGAATTATAATAATGATCGTGGTAATAGTAAAATTCATATTATTTATATTTAACATGAATTCTATAGATATAAAGGGCCGGTATGGACCTGTATCATCTTAAAACCTTTTTCACCCTGGGAAAGATCCGGAATTTCACCAAAACCGCCGATCATCTCCATATCACTCAGAGCGCGGTGAGCCACGCCATCAAAAAACTGGAAACTTCCATCGATGCATCATTAATCGACCGAAAGAGAAGAGATCTGGTGTTGACCGATGCCGGTAAAATCCTGTACCGGTCCTGTGAAAAAATTTTCTATGAACTGGAAAAAACCGATCAGGACCTTTCCGGGCTGAAAAAACAGACACCGCTCACCATCCGCGTAGGGGCCACCGTGGAGTTCGGCACCACCATTCTGATCAATCATATCAACGCATTTCTGGACCGGTTTCCGGACCTTCACATCGATTTTCTGTTTTCCCATCATCTGCTCGAACCATTGCTTCAAGACACCGTGGACCTGATCATCGACTGTAAGCCGCACATGGCGGAAAATCTGGAAAAAATTCATCTCTTCAAAGAGCAGTACGTCACCATTGCCGCCCCTTCATTCATTGAAAAAAAACAGATCACTTGCCTGGACGATCTGGCAGGCGTGCGGATTCTTTCCATGGACAAGGATCTTGACTGGTGGCAGAATTTCATGGGGGCCATTCCTTCAGATAAACGGGATTGCCTGAAACAGGTGATGCAGATCAACCATATCCGGGGAATTATCAATGGCGCAGTGTCCGGTTTAGGCATCGGATTTGTTCCCAAATACACGGTGATGGAAGAACTGAAAAGAAGCATTCTCATGGATCCATTCCCCCACATCACGCCTGCGGCGGACGATTTCCATATTTTCATCAAAAAAGAACGGATGGGGTTTGAAAAAAACCAGCATCTGATCTCGTACCTCACTCGGCTCGCCCCACTGAAAAATTTTTTCCAATAACCGTTCAACCGCTTATTATGGGCAAAAAATGACCGTGTTGTTCAGGAGACGGCCCTGGCAATGGCCCCACAGGATGTCCGGACCATGTGCTTGAAAATCATTGACACCCGGAATCATTTAGCAGGGTGTACTTGCGGCCGTATTTGATGAACTGAGGGGTACCGCCGCCTTCCAAAATAGTGCGGCGCGCCCCGGTCAAGTCAGTTATTGTCGTGGCAGCCACCGCATGCACCCCCCGGCTGAAAGCGGGCTGGGGCAGCCATCCGGCGGACGGTCCCACTACGCCGATGAACCGGGCGGATTCAGCCGCATCCAGGGCCGC
>JBFLKI010000227.1:0-5384 GCA_040883135.1 Desulfotignum sp.
ACCGCATTGCCCCGCATCTGCCGGACCTGACCGGAAAACGGATTCTGGATATCGGTGCCAGCAACGGGTATTACATGTTCCGCATGGCGGGCCGCGATCCCGGGCTGGTGCTGGGCCTGGAACCCCAGAGTGCGTTTTTCTGCCAGTATCTGGCTGTCCAGAAGTATGTGAATCAGAAAAATGTGGCCTGCCTGCCCGCTACCTATGAAGAGATGCCCAGGTTCGTCGACTGTTTCGACCTGGTGTTCTGCATGGGCATTTTATACCACCGGCGGTCTCCGGTGGACATGCTCAAGGAGATCCACGACTGTCTGAAACCCGCCGGCACCCTGGTGCTGGAAAATCTGGTGCTGAAGGGGAACAGTCATCTGTGCCTGTTTCCGGAAGACCGGTATGCCAAGATGCGCAACGTGTATTTTATTCCGGATCTGTCCGTCATGACTTCCTGGCTGTCCCGGGCCGGGTTCAAAGAGATTCAATGCCTGGATATCACCCCCACCACCTTGGCGGAGCAGCGGAAGACCGACTGGATACAGACGGAGTCTTTGGGTGATTTTCTGGATCCGGATGACCCTGCGAAAACGGTCGAAGGATATCCGGCACCGGTGCGGGCCGTGGTCATGGCCCGGGCCTGACAAGGGGTAACCACCGCGGCCTTTTGACAAGATGTCAGGCCCCGGTAATCATCGGTCTGTTGCCTCCAGCCCCTTCCACAGCAAGTCCAGTTGATTGACAAACGCGGTTGTACAGCGGACAGGGGTTTTGTCAAAAGACATCAGAGGGATGCCGTAAAACGTGCTGGCCAGGGACAGAAACACGGTCTCGATATTCGTGCTTTTGGGCAGTTCGTTTTTGTCCACGGCTGCTTTCAGATTGTAAAGAAAAAACTGACGGAAGTTGCCTTCCGGTATGGACTCGATGCCCGGCAGTTCGGGAAAACGGATCAATCGTTCCACCTCGGGGATTTGATCGGTTTCCCGGGTACCCATGGCTGCAAATTTTTCCGGCTGCAGGGCCCGGACGGAAACGATCTCCATCCAGAGCTGGGGATGGGTTTCCACCTCTTGTCCCAGAGACTTGAACATCTGCTCGATGGCTTGGATGCCTGAAGATACGTCCGGAGAGCAGGTGGCCGTCCACATGGCTTCCAGGTTCCATAATAGCCCGTAAAATACCAGTACATCGGTTTTTTGGGGAAAGTATTGAAAAAATGTCCCTCTGGAGATCTGCACATCCTCACAGATCTCTTCAATGGTGATATCGGCCAGGGGCTTGCCGTTCAACCGGTTGATGACGGCATCCAGGATGGACAGCCGGGTCACGGCTTTTTTTTTCTCTCTCAGGGGAAATTGTTTCAGATCAGTCATGCCTTTTCTATATCATTTTAAAAACGATTCCACCAGTGCCACCCAGTATGCGGCACCTAAAGACAGGTTCCGGTCGTCAAACCGGTAATCCGGATGATGGACCATGGGGGTGTCACCATTGCCGATCATGCAGTAGCAGCCCGGAACCTGGGCGCTGAAAAAAGCGAAATCCTCACTGCCCATGTAGGTGGTGCCGTCTGTAAACACCTTGTCCGGACCGAGGAGGTCGGATGCCACCTGTGAGGCAAACCGGGTTTGGGAGGGATCGTTTTCCAGGACTTCGCCGGGAGATCCCTGACGGATGTCAACGCCCACACTAAAGCATGCGGCCTGATTCTCGATGATGGCATTGACCCGTTCCAGCACCAGTTTTCGGGTGTCCTGGGTCAGGCTGCGGATGCTCAGGCGGAGCACCGCTGTCTGGGGGATGACATTGCCGGCATCGCCGGCCTGGAACGCCCCCACAGACACCACGGCTGATTCCAGCGGGGGCACATTTCTGGCCACCACGGTCTGCAAGGCCATGACAATCGATGCACCCGCCACCACCGGATCGATGCTTTTTTCAGGCATGGACCCGTGACTGCCTTTACCGGTGAGCGTCACCTCCCAGTTGTCCACAGCCGCCATCATGGGGCCTTCCCTGAAATGAAATGTACCTTGGGGCAGGCCCGGCATGTTGTGAAGCCCGAACACGGCATCCATGGGAAATTTTTCCAGCAGGCCGTCTTTGATCATGGCCGGTGCCCCGCTGATGGCTTCTTCAGCCGGTTGAAAAATCAGGCGCACCGTGCCGTTGAAGCGTTTGGTATGGGACAGGAACCGGGCCGCTCCCAGCAGCATGGCTGTGTGGCCGTCATGACCGCAGGCGTGCATTTTGCCTGGATGTTGACTTTTGTAATCAATGTCCGCTGTTTCCGTGACGGGCAGGGCGTCCATATCGGCCCGCAGCCCGATAACCGCTTCGCCGGACCCATGGGTTAAACTGGCGACAATGCCGGTTCTGCCGATGCCCGTGACCACGTCATACCCCCAGGAGGTTAACAGAGATGCGACATATTCAGCGGTTTTGACTTCCTCGAACGCGGTTTCCGGATATTGATGAATATGGCGGCGCCATTCTTTCATCTGGTTTTGTCCTTTGGAAACGTCAAACAATGTGTTCATGGTATCTCCTTTCACAGGATCACTATTGGGTTTTCCGGGAGGACCGTCTGGCAAGGACCACGGCAAAAGCAATGGCAAATACGGCTGCCACTCCCACCTGGCCGATATTCAGCAGCTTTCCCACGGCCGGCATGACCTTGGCGATGAACTGGATCAGCTGGATCACCACCAGACCGAGAAGGATGGTAGCGATTATGTGTTTGACCGTCATTTTGGAACCAAACGTGACGATCATGGCGCCGATGATGCCGGGCACCGCATAGGTGAACGCCCCCAGGACCGCCTCAGGCAGAATCCTGACCAGGGCGGTCCCGCCGATGACCACAACCAGCAGTACGGCCAGGTTGACCAGGTTGGAGGCGACCAGGCCGAACACGGCTGCCATTTCGGCTTTTCTGCTGCCTGGTTCCGCCCCTAAAGCGCTCTGGACGGCCCCGACCACGGGCATCCTCATGTTACCGATATTTCCTGACAAAAATGACATGTACGTGCCGATGGGACCCAGCACAGGAAAATAGGAAATGGGTTCGATAAAATAGATGATGCCGACAAATCCCAGGACAAAGAGCAGCCCTTCAATCAGGACCGTTGTGTTTACGGCATGACCGGCAACGAAGGTCAGATAAAACGGGATGGAAAAACTGAAGAAAAATGCGACGGCGATGGACAGCCGTCCCCAGAAATGGATTTTATGCCTGAAGTCACGCTCGATGGTTTCAGATGGTTTCATTGTATTGTCTCCTTTAATCGATCAGGGTGCCGATGATCATTGCGAAAATGACGGCAAATCCCATGGACCATTCCCGCAGCCAGTTCAACCGCTGATTTGATGCGCCGATCCGGTTGACCCCATACATGGTGACAGCGCCTGCAATCAACGCCCCAAGCACCCCGAAGCTGGGCACGGGCGCATTGATTTTTTTCAGGCATTCGCCGTATCCCATGACAAAAAACACCATGAACGGGGCAATGGATCCCACCAGCCGGATCATGGCTGGATTGGACGCTTTCATTTTTTCCTGGGTATCGTCCAGCCCCTTTGTCAGGAAAAAGGTGGTGATCAGCCAGCCGGACCCGCCGATGGCCATGACCCAGGATGCCGTGGCCAGAAGGGAAAAGGTAAAATCCGGGGTTCCCACTGTGCCGCCGGAACCGGCGGACGATGCCAGGCTTTCAAAGGCTGCCGAGCCGATGACCCCGATTCGGGACAGGGTGATGGGACCGCCCACCAGCCCGATCAGCACCACCGCCACGGTAAAGACGGCCACTGCCGGTCCCACCGTGCTGATGACTCCCACTTTCATGGAAGTTCGGATTTCATTCGGGGTGATGACGTGGGTGTGTTTGACATAATCTCCGGCCATTTTGTAATAAAGCCAGGTCTGCCAGAGAACAATTGAGATGCTTCCCAGGGCAAGAATCCATAACACCGGACTGTTTGACAGTTGCATGACTGCTTCCATTGTTGCCTCCTGCATTAATTTGACGGGTTTTAAAAAAACAGTATCAAGGTATTTTTTGATGTCAAGTATAAAATTAAACTAAAGTATAAATTTTTTGAATTGACAACAACCCAGGGAATTTTGTATATACTCATATTTTGATTTAATCCGGGACAATCTTGTATTGTCCTGATTTTGATTAACGATTGATGACGAGGATGTGAAATGGATGACGAAGGTGGTAGTTGTCACTTATCGATATCTGTGATTTTCATACAAGACCGATATTTTCATCATATCCCGCTGTCAAAGACACGCGCAGACGTCATGGCGGACCGGTTGAGCCCCGGTCGACACTGATCCTTTTTTTCATGCCTTGACCTTCTGGTTCGCCTGTCATGACGGTGGACCGATCGAAAGGAGGCAGGGCTGTGAACGAACCCCTCAAACTACCGGATAACCTGTTTGTGCCCGGTCAGGGCGACACGCCTGAATATGTGGATGACACGGTGCTGGCACATCTGTGCGCATCGGAACACCCGGCAGACCTGGCGGCCCAGCTGTCCGAGCTGGACCTGGACCAGCTCGTGACAATTTTTTCGCACATGTCGCCGGAATGCTGTGCCGATGTGCTCACGCACATGGATTACGAAGATCAGCGGGAGATCGCCAAAGAGCTTTCCAATGATGTCCTGGCCCTGGCCATCACCCGGATGTCCTCGGATGACCGGGTAGACCTGCTGCAGTCCATGCCCGAGGAAAGCAGTGAAATCCTTCTGCGGCTTCTGGCCACCACCGAGCGCGAGGACATCCGACGCCTGTCCTCCTATGAAGAGGACACGGCCGGCGCGCTGATGACCAGTGAATACGCCACGTTGTCACCGGGACTCACGGCCCGGCAGGCCTTAGACAAGCTCCGCCTGGAGGCCCCCAACAAGGAAACCATCTATTATTCCTATGTGATCGATTCGCAGCGGCGGCTGTTGGGCCTGGTGTCTCTGCGGGAACTGATCCTGGCCAGACCCACAACCAAAATTGAAAAGATCATGCGCCGGGATCCCATTTTCGCCCGGGTGCATGACGACCAGGAAGAGGTGGCCCGGCAGATGGCCAAATACGATCTTCTGGCCATGCCGGTGGTTAACGGCAAAGATTCCCTGGTGGGCATCATCACGTTTGACGATGTCCATGACGTTATCGAGGAAGAGGCCACGGAGGACTTCCATCGCATGGGATCCATCAGCTCAGGTACCGGTGCTGATGACCTGGTGGACATCGGTCTGCGGGACGCCAGCCCCTGGCTGGTGATCCGGAAGCGGCTGCCCTGGCTATTGGCCCTGGTGTTCATGAACATCTTTTCCGGGGCCGGGATCGCTTATTACGAAGACACCATCCAGGCCACGGTGGC
>JBFLKI010000030.1:0-3791 GCA_040883135.1 Desulfotignum sp.
AAGGTCATGAAAAATGTCCTCAAGGGTGCCTTGGCCGGATAACCGGGCTTTTTTGACCTGTTTTTCAACAAAAAGGAAGTCCTGTTCACGGGCCGGGTCATCCAGGGTCCGGTAATAGCCCAGCCGCCGCCCCATAATGAAATGGGTCTGCATGGATTCGGACATGGAGAGAAACCGGTCCATGATGCCCAGCAGCCGCTGCCGATCTTCGGGCAGCTGCCCCCGGATCTCCAGCAGCAGATCCACGCTGTGGTGGTTGGCGTAATGGCTGTCAATGCCTTCCAGGTGTTCAAAAAGCAGCCGCTGTTCGGCGATCATGGCCGCTTCTGAAGGCCGTGTCCATTCGCCCTGTGCCATCTGCCGGTCCAGGTCTGTGCCCGGCTTGACCCCGATGGTCAGCACCCGGATATGATCCGGGTTGATCTCACTGAGCACCCGGGCGGTCTCCAGGGCGTGAATCTCAGACAGTTCGGTTCCCCCCAGTCCCAGGATGATGAACTGGGTGGTGTGCATGCCGGCCTGCCGGGCCATGCGGGCGGACTGGAGGATGGATTCCGGGGTGATACCTTTTCTGATTTTTTCCAGGACCTCGCGGGAACCGGATTCCATGCCGCAGTATAACTTGTTCAGGCCGGCATCGCAGATCTCTTTGATGGCCTGGGAAGATTTTTTCACCATGGTCTGGGCCCGGCCGTATGAGCTGATCTGTCTGAGCGAAGGGAAGGCCTGTTTCAGGGTCTCAAGAATCTCGATCAGGTCCTTTGTGCGCATGACAAAACTGTCCCCGTCCTGGAGAAAGCAGGTGGCAAACGGGTGGCCCCCGAAATAGTTCCTGGCCGCCCAGATGTCCTGCTTGATCTCCGCCACCGGGCGGATAGAAAACTGCATGGTGTCGTATAGCGAGCAGAAGGAACACCGGTTCCAGGGGCATCCCCGCGTGGTGCGGATCAGAAGGCTGTCCGCCTCGTCCACCGGCCGTATCGGCCCCTGTTCAAAGGGAAGAGAAAGCATGGCAGTTTCCTTTTTCATGGTCTAAAAATTCAGCGGCCTGGATTTCGGACCAGTATCGGCCGCTGTGGTTAAAGGCGATAAATCCCACATGTCCACCGGATGCCGGTGTTTTCAGTGTGACAAACGGGTTGTTTTCCGCCTGGGCCACGGGAAAGCATTCTCTGGCCAGAAACGGATCATTCACGGCATTGATGATCAGGCAGGGATGCTGTATGGATTCAATGAACTGAAGACTTGAACAGGAATGCCAGTAGTCTTGGGCATCTTTGAACCCATGCATCGGCGCGGTGTACCGGTCGTCAAATCCCTTGAAGTCTTTTAT
This sequence comes from Desulfotignum sp., assembly GCA_040883135.1. Lineage (GTDB taxonomy): Bacteria > Desulfobacterota > Desulfobacteria > Desulfobacterales > Desulfobacteraceae > Desulfotignum. The sequence goes on from JBFLKI010000030.1 coordinate 1,334, forward strand.
TTTTTCATATCCCTTATCATCAAGGAGCGGGTGATGGAGCCGTTTGCCTTTCTCTTTTATTTTGTGGTGGAGGTCTTTCAGGAACCGTCTCATGTAAATGGTGTTGACCGGCCGGGCCAGTTTTCGGGCACTGGCTGCCAGATCGCAGGGCACGGAAAAGACCACGGCGTTTGACACGGTGGGATGAACCCTGTCCCGGCCCAGGTAAACCAGGGTCAGATTGCCCCCCAGGCTGAACCCGATCAGGGCGATCTGGTCATACTGTCGTGAGTCTGCCGCATGATGGATCACCCAGTCCAGATCGTCCGTGGCTCCGTTGTGGTAGGAGCGCAGCTGACGGTTGGGTTCTCCGCTGCACCCCCGGTAATTCCAGGCCAGGGCATCCCATCCGGCCAGGTTCATCGCCCGGACCATGCCCTTGACGTAGTTTCGGCTGGTATTTCCCTCCAGGCCGTGGGAAATCACGGCCAGGCGGTCCGATTCCCGGCAGGACCAGTCCAGATCAAGGAAATCGTTATCCCAGGTGGATATCCGCTCCCGGGTATAGGTCACATCTGAAACGGTCCGGAAAAGGACCGGGAAGATGGTCTGGACATGGCCGTTGCCAAGCAGCGGCGGCGGACGGTAAATGGGCTTGTTCATATCCTTTTTCCAGCATTATTTTTGGATATGCTTATCTATACCCATCCGTGTTTTTTTTCAACCTGGAACAGCTGCTCATGGAAATGCTCCCCTGCCCAATCATGCCAGGCCCGGGTTTTCCCGGCCTCTTTCCGGCACGGCGCAACCGGCTTCATGCCAAGGGCCGATATGAGAAATCCGGCCACCTGGCCTTTTTGTTCACCGTGTTCCTTCAGCAGCTGTGCCGGGGGTTGCGGCATGTACCGGGAAAAAGTGCCTGAACTTTTGAGTTTGTGTTTATAATTTCAAAGAAAGATTCATATATAGAAACTTGACAAAGTGGATAATAGCTTCGTACATAAAAAAATATTATGTACGAATATATACAATAATTTGTATGAAAAAGTACAAATTTAACATCTGTCATTCTGTGTCGGGTTAAAAATCACCGTTCCCAAAATTTGTAGACACACACAAAATCACATTCTGAAGCGAAGACGAGATATCCCAAAAAGATGAAAATAACAAAAACATACCGGGATTCAGCCATTGCAGATACGAAAAGCAGGTGTCAGATTCATTTGAAAAATCCCCCCATTTGAGGGGTTATTTGTTTTATTCCCGAACTTCGCCTTTGAAAACTTCCCGAACATGCCAGGTCCGAAAAGACATGCTGGGTTGATAGCTGGTTCTGTTTGGAGTTGAAAGCCTCTGGCCGTGATAATTTAATAACCATTTGTTGAAGGCATCAGACCCGTTGGCACGATCGGAGACAAGAATTTTCATGTCTTCTGAGAAAGTAAATGCACCCCGATCAAATAGCTTGTGATGAAGCGTACACAGGGCAAGGCCATTTTTTTCCTCATCAGGGCCGCCGGCAGTGTGCCATTTGATATGGGCCGCCTCCAGACATATGGGTGTGTTTTCCATACGGATATCAAATCCACAAATGGCACATCGGTTTTCGTAGGCTCTTAAAACACGATTTCTAAAATCCGGATTACGGCGTTTGATGGTTGCTATTCCAGCCGATAGATCAATTCCAACTGACTGCAGGATATCTTCATGAATGGATGGAGGGAAATTGTCTTCCAGCAGTTTTTGAACCACGCTGCTGAAAAGCGAAGGGTCTTTTTGTAGAAGTGTGTATATTTTTTCTGGAAAACCACCATGGGCATTGTGTTGGAGCAACTGAGATTTTTTTGCATCACCGCTGCTTGTAAGTTGCCATTCAACCGTTTCCGGAGATTTGACTTCCCAAATGCCATCTTTTTGCATCCGCCAGAACGGATCTTCCGGCCGGTATGATTTTTGAGGAGGTCCGAAATCATGCAGTAGTTCAATCAGTTTGGAATTCAATTCAGAAAAAGGCAGAAGCCTTTTATCCTTCTGAATTGCACAGCTCAGGGCATATAAAGCCAGAAGGGGTTTGTGAGGCGCTCTTTTGCTTCCCTGTTTCCAGACGGTCAGGTTTTCAAATTTTGAAAAAATTGATTTGCTGTTCATAGTTTAAAAAAGCAGGACCTTTCAGTTTAAACCATCTCGAATCTTTTCACATAAATTTGAAACAATCAACATTACTTCGACTTTTTTGAGGATAAAGGCTTAGTCACCTTCTGGAGGTGGTGCCATGTTCCCCCCGGTCAAATTCCCGGTCTTCGATCGGCTTGTTATTTTTTTGATAACAGATATAATACGTCATTCAGATTTACCGTTTGAGTATTTACCAAATTAAAATAAGGTTCACCATGCCCCTGTACGCTTTTAAAACCCATACCCCCCGGATTCACTCATCCGTGTTTGTCGCCCCCTCCGCCCAGATCATCGGCAATGTCCG
>JBFLKI010000228.1:0-3193 GCA_040883135.1 Desulfotignum sp.
ACGGGGTATGGGAACCGGGAAGGTCAAAGAAGGTTTCCAGCAGTTCGATCACGCGGTCCCGGCACCGGGTGTCAATGATCACGCACATGACCGCCGGTGAGGATACCAGGTGATAAAAGGGAATGGCCTCGGATTCAAGCATCTCCATCAGCACCACAGGGACGGCAAACCGCCGGCGGTGGGGGTAGACAGATACCTGGGTCACGTCCGCCGGGGGCAGGACCGTGGCATTTTCCCGGGCCATCCGGTGCAGGACTTTTGTGTACCTGGATTCCACGCACCCGGAAAAAGTGTCGTGTCCGCTCCTTCGGTGCAGCCCGGCACACACCATGTTGATGCGCTGGAACGACAAGGCCTGGCACGCGGAAAAAAACGGCGGCGTGCGTTCCGCGTCCTGCCCGGCCCATGCCAGGCCGGGCCACAGGCGGATGCCGTTGATGGGAATCGGTTTCATATGTCAGACACCCGCCTGCAGTCAAAGAGAAGGACCCGGATGGCGGAAAAACCCACCGGCGTTTCCGCCATCCATGGCCCCTGTCCGTGCAGGGCGGATTGACAAGACAGATCGATCAGCCGCAGTGATCCGACACGATCTCCATCAGTTCATCCAGGTCGATGGGTTTGGGGATATAGTCGTCGGCCAGCGTGGTTTTGCCGTTGTGATGGGTGTAGCTGGTGGTTTTGACCGAATCAGCCACCGCGGTCAGCAATACCACCGGAATATCTTTGAGAGAGGCACTGCTCTTGATCTCATCGCAGACATCCCACCCGTTTTTCCGGGGCATCATCACATCCAGTATCACCAGGGCCGGCTTTTCTTCCTGGATACGGTCCATGGCTTCCACGCCGTCATAGGCTTTGGCCACCCGGAAGTTTTTGGCTTCCAGCTTCATGGACACGGCTTCCACCAGATCCGGGTCATCATCCACCACCAAAATGAGTTTTTGTTCGCTCATGTTATGATCTCCTTATTTCTATTATATAACCTGCAACTAAACCTTGGGCCTGGGATACAATCCTGCCTGTTCAACGATCTGGGGTACTTTTTCTTCCCATTCGATGGCCATGATATGGAACCCGTGCACCCCTTTGACCTGTTTGAGCCGTTCAATGGCTTCCACCGCCATCTTGATGCCCTCCTCGGGCTGCTGTTCCTTGGGAACGCCTTCCAGCCGCTTGATCACGGCATCGGGAATATCCATCCCCGGCACCTTGTTTTTCATGTACCGGGCCATGCCCACGGATTTCATGGGCGTGATGCCGGCCAGGATGTGGACCTGTTCGTCCAGGCCCCGGTCCACCACCCCTTTCATCCATTCCTCAAATTTATCAAGGTTAAAAATACACTGCGTCTGGATAAAGTCAACACCTGCCTTGACTTTTTTGGCCAGGCGCATGACCCGGAGTTCAAACGGGTCGGCAAACGGGTTGGCTGCCGCGCCGATGAACATTTTGGGCGGCCCGTCGATCTTGGCGCCGCCCTGGAACAGGCCGTCATCGCGCATCTGCCGGACCATCTTGACCATCTGAATGGAATCGATGTCAAATACGCCCTGGGCCATGGGGTGATCGCCGAATTTGGCATGGTCCCCGGACAGGCACAGCATGGTGTCGATGCCGAAGGAATACGCGCCCAGGATCTCGCTCTGCATGGCCAGGCGGTTTCGGTCCCTGGACACCATCTGGATGATCGGGTCCAGCCCCATCTGCTTGATGAGAATCCCGGCGGTTACAGAAGACATTCGAACCATGGCGGTCTGGTTGTCCGTCACGTTGACCCCGTCCACGTGATCCTTGAGCAGGGCCGCTTTTTCCTTGACCTTTTCCGGACGGCACCCCCTGGGCGGCCCGCATTCCGAGGTCACCGCCAGTTCACCGGTTGCCAATACCTTTTCCAGTCTGCTGTCTGTCTTCATTATGCCAAATCCTCCCTGATAATTGTCCCGGGTCCGCCGGCGCCACCAGGTCTCCAGTCCTTTGCTTCCATCAGTTCCTCATACCGCGATTCCAGGCCCAGTTCCTTGAGCCGTTCCCAGATCAGGCGCCAGGCACAGTCAATGTCCGGGCTGACCTCGCACTGGCCGTTGGAGGTTCCGCCGCAGGGGCCGTTGAACAGGTGTTTGGAGCACCGGGCCACCGGGCAGATGCCGCCGGTGATGCCCAGCACGCAGTCGCCGCAGCCCTTGCACCGTTCGGACCAGACCCCCTGGCTCAAGGATGCGCCCATGAACCGGGTGTTGACCGCCGGAAACACCGGGGTTTTCTTGTACCGGGCCGCAATGGACTGCACCCCGCAGCCGCAGGCCATGGACACCACGGCATCCACGCCGTCGATATACGGGGCCAGTTCTTCCACGTATTCCGGATCACACTGGCGTTCCAGGGTGATTTCCCGGATATCGATATTTTTGCCCTGTTTCAGATGGTTCAGATGCAGGGCCGAGGCCAGCAGGCCGACTTCTTTTCTGCCGCCCGCCGCACACACGGTCACACATTCATTGCATCCCGCCAGAAGGATCCTGCGGTATGGGGCAATATACCCGATGATTTCCTGTATGGGTTTCTGTTCAGCTGTAATCATGTATTTTCTCCGAAAGAATTATGTCAACATCAACTGGCCGCTTTGTCCATGGCTCCGGAATTCCCGGGGCTCGGGCCCAGTCTTCTAATGGTTTCCGTAAACTCCTTTGCCACCCGGGCAAATTTTTCGCCCATCCCGGCGGACATGTTGAACATGGCCACCCGTTCCGGTTCCCAGCCCAGTTCCGCCAGCAGTTTCTTCACCCGGTTCACCCGGGCTTCCGCCCGGATATTTCCGTTCTTGAAGTGACAGTCGCCTGCCAGGCATCCTGCCACATAGACCCCGTCCGCCCCTTTTTCCAGGGCTTTCATCAGGTGAATGGCATCCACCTTGCCGGAACAGGGCACCCGGATGATCTTCACGTTGGTGGGATAGGGTATGCGTTTGCTGCCCGCCATGTCTGCTGCGGTATATGCACAGTAATGACAGCAGAAAGCAACAATTTCAGGTTCAAAATGCTCCATGATATATCTACCTTTCAAATAAGCCGTCTAGTTTTGCCAGAATCTGGTCGTCTTCATAGGCCAGCAGCTGGATCGCCTTGGCCGGACATTCACCGGCGCACACCCCGCAGCCGTGGCATTTGTCCGCATCGATCTGGGACACGCCGTC
>JBFLKI010000229.1:0-7719 GCA_040883135.1 Desulfotignum sp.
AGTAGGACTGACGGTACATGCCCAGGGCCTTTGACGCCTCGATGCCCTGTTTCCAACCCTCTCTGAAATCATGGTAGAAAAAATCGACCCCGGTTTCCCGGGCCACTGCCGTGCCGATCTCCTGTATCAGGGCGTGATTCTGAAACCGGCTGTAGAGAAGCGTAGAGGAAAACGCATCGAATTTTCCTTTTTTCGCAATGTTGGCTGTGGCGGAAAGCCGGGCATGATAGCAGTACCGGCACCGGTCTTTTTCCCGGAACACCACGGACTGAAGAAACGCTTCCAGCTGATAATCCGGCTGCCAGATCATTTTCAGTGCCTGATCCTGGGCATACCTTGCAAGGGTGTCTTCTCTTTTCAGACATTCGGTGTAGGGATGGATATTGTGGCGAAAGAAAAATCCCATCACATTCATCTCCTTCTCCCTGAGGACCTGGAGAGGATAGATGGTGCAGGGGCCGCAGCAGGTATGGAGCAGAAGCCTCATGACCGGGAACCGAAAATCGCGGTGCCCACCCGCACCAGGGTGGCCCCTTCCTGGATGGCCGCGGCAAAATCATGGCTCATGCCCATGGACAGGTGGCGCATGGCTTCGGCATTCACTCCGGCATCTATAATCTTTTCATGGATCCGGGCCAGATGCCGGAAATAGGGCCGGGCTTGTTCAGGATCATCAAAATAGGGGGGCATGCACATCAGTCCCTGCAATTCCAGATGTTCAAATTCAGTGACCGCCAGTGCCAGATCCACCGCGTCTCCGGCATCGGCCCCGGATTTGGTGTCTTCTTCCGCAATGTTCACCTGAAGCAGAATTTTCTGGCGCTTGTTGATCTTTTGGGCCTGTTTGTCGATTTCTTTTGCCAGTTTGACCTTGTCCACGGTATGGATCAGATCAAAATACCGGACCGCGAATCGGGCCTTGTTGGACTGGAGATGGCCGATAAAATGCCAGCAGGCGGCCGCTCTGCCGATGGCATCGATTTTGTCCACCGCTTCCTGGATATAGTTTTCCCCCAGGTCGGACAGCCCGGCATCGATGGCCTGTCGCATATTTTCAATTGAATGTTTTTTGCTCACCCCCACCAGGGTGATGTCGGCAGGGTTTCTGTTGCAGGCGGCGGCAGCGGCATCGATCTGTTCCCGGATCGCCGTCAGGTTGTCTCGAATGGATGTCATGGCACATGTCCTTGAAATTGTATCGCCCCTAAAGACACCAGGGTCTGGATCACCTCGTACACCGGCAGGCCCACCACATTGGACCAGGATCCCCGGATCTCCTTGACCATGAAGGCGCCCAGTCCCTGGACCGCATATCCCCCGGCTTTGTCGTATGGTTCACGGGTGCCAGTGTACCAGAGAATTTCCTGTCTTGTCAAAGCCTTGAACGTCACAAGGGTTTCAACGGCGCGGCTGACCATCGTATCGTCAGCATGTCGGCCCGCGGCATATCCGGTGAACACGGAATGGGTCCTCCCGCTCAGCTGTCCAAGCATAGACGCGGCTTCATCAGGATCCCGGGGCTTGTTTAACACATCCCCGTCTTTCACAACAATCGTATCCGCACCGAGCACCCAGGCCTGTGGCCGCTGCTGCATCACGGCCACGGCTTTTTTTTCCGCCAGGATTCTGACATATTCTGCCGGTGAAAGGCCGGATGCCATGGTTTCATCCACGTTCCCCGGCAGAATTTCCAGATCCAGCCCCATCTGTGACAGCAGTTGCCTGCGCCGGGGAGACCGGGATGCCAGTACCAGTCTGTGCGTGTCCATCCATTTCATGACAGGGGGATTTACCAGAAAATCCGGGGTTTGACAATGCCAATGTCCGTCACGGCCCATTTTGGGGTTGCCAATACCTGGCAGCGTGCTACACTGGGCCGGTCAATCATAAAGGAATCCTTGAAATGAATCCATCCTTGTCCGGAGTCCTGTTCGGCCTGGCCGCATTCGCCTCCTGGGGACTGCTGCCGGCCTACTGGAAACAGATGCAGGCGGCCGTGCCGTTTGAAATTCTGTGCCACCGCATTGTGTGGTCCTGCGTGTTTGTGTTTGCCATCCTGTGTTTTCAGAAGCGGGGAAAAGAGGTGACGCAGATTCTCAAATCCCCGGGACAGTTGAAAGGACTGATGCTGAGCGGTTTGCTGATCGCCCTGAACTGGTTTGTATATATCTGGGCCGTCAATTCCGGCCGGGTGGTGGAAACCAGCCTGGGATATTATATCAATCCCATGATCAACGTGCTGCTGGGGTTTGCCCTGCTGGGAGAGCGTTTTACCCGATTGCAGTGCGTGTCTGTAGGATTTGCCCTGACCGGCGTGATCTACTCGCTTCTGGCCTATGGCGAACTGCCCTTATTCGGCCTGACCCTGGCAGTCACCTTTGCCTTTTACGGCTACTGCCGCAAACAAATCCAGGTGTCCCCCATGTCGGGACTGTTTATGGAAACCCTGATTCTGATGATTCCGGCACTGGTGTATATCCTGTTTCTGATGGGAACCGGCAGATCCCTGTTTTTAAGGGACATGGGGATGAGCCTGTGGATGGTCGGGGCAGGGGTGGTGACCTCTCTGCCGCTACTGTGGTTCGCTGCGGCGGCCCGGCGGCTCAAGCTGTCCACCATCGGCATTCTCCAGTACCTGGCCCCGTCCATTGCCTTTGTGCTGGGGGTGTTCGTCTATAAAGAACCGTTTTCCATCCACAGCCTGGTCACGTTCGGGTTCATCTGGGCCGGGGTAATCCTGTATACCCTGGAATTTTTGAAGCACCATCATCCTCGGGAAGCGGGCAGGGGCGCTGTGGCGGAACCGGAACAAGAGGGGATGTGATGCAGTGGGACAGATGACCGGAACTGTGTCACCGCTGTCTGTCAATGATCATTTCATCTTATGAAAAACCTGATAGTGTTTCTTTTATTAGCGTGCTGGTAACAGTAACACACGGCACTTGAATGGCCTTATCATTGCCGGAAAAAAGATCGGAATCCCATGGACGGAAACAACCGAAAAAACATCAGCAAAGGCAGTTTCGTAGACGTGGTCCAGAAACCGGACCAGCGTACCGGAAAGCTGACCCGGGGATGGGTCAAAGATATCCTCACCAAATCCCTCTTTCACCCCCACGGCATCAAGGTCAGGCTTGAATCCGGCATTTTGGGCCGGGTAAAAACCATTCTGCCGGAAGCCCCATGAAGCTGTCCAGCAAAAACCGGCTCATGTCCATGCACCTGAGGCTGTTCCCGGCTGACACCTTATTTCACCGCATCGCCAGAGCGGTCTGCCGGGCCGGCGTTCTGCCCAGAAAAGAGCTGTACGAGGCTTGGGAAACGGCCAGGCGTGTGCGGCGGCGGTTCAGGGGTGGACGGGTGGTGGACCTGGCTTGCGGCCACGGGCTTTTAGCCCAGATCATGCTCATTCTGGACCAGACCTCGCCTTTGGCACTGGCCGTGGATACCCATATCCCAAAAAGCGCGGGGACCCTGCTGGCGGCCATGTCCGAAACCTGGCCCTTTCTTGGAGAACGCCTCTGTTTTGAATCCCGGGATCTGGGGGAGATTGACCTTTTGCCCGGCGATGTGGTGGTCTCTGCCCATTCCTGCGGCGGCCTCACCGATATGATCCTGGCCAGGGCGGTTGATGCCCGGGCCAGAGTGGCGGTGCTGCCCTGCTGTCACGATCATGAAACCTGCGATACGGCAGGCTTAGAGCCCTGGATGACGCCGGATCTGGCCATGGATGCGGTCCGGGCCATCAAGCTCAGGGGTGCGGGATATGAGATTTACACCGCAACCATCCCGGCTGCCATCACCCCCAAGAACCGCCTGCTCATGGGGGCGCCTGGTTTGTCAGACCGCCTCTAATTCCAGCCCCTCGGTGTCTCGGGCTCACTGCCCCTGGTAAAGTCCAGCTCCCCATGATGCCGGGAAAAAGGCTGAATGCCCCTGAAGCGCTGAAAACCTATTGATAGGTATCCCGGTTGATGACCTTCAGCCCGCCGGGTTCGATGGCATTCCGCCAGTTAGTGCTGGAAAGGCTGACCTGTCATGTCAAATTTCGTTCTGGTCAGTTTAACGATTCATCTTTGACAATATCTTAAAATCCTTTTTGATCACATCTTGCTTAGTGACACTTCTCAGCTTCCCATCTTGTCCTTCACAAGCAAGGCCAGCTATATTGGCCCAAAGTTTGCTTCCACTCTCAGTTTTAAATCTAATAAAAATACTGCCATTGTTTTCTTCAAAGTCGGAATATGTAACACGGGTTTGATCGTCTCCACTTTTAACGATTAGAACGTCCTCATTTTTAATTAATTGATTTGCCTGTTCCATATCTCCTTTTTCAATAAGAGAATATTCTTTTTCAACAGCTTCAAGATTCCGAGATACTGCAGTCCCAGCTAAAAGCACAAGATTGGGTTCAAATGTAAACCAACCACCCCAGGCACTCCCACCAAAAACGATAAAAAGCATAAAAACGAAACCTATTTTTTTTGTAATCTCATTCACTTTTAAAATTCTCCTCATTTTATGAATTAAAACCAAACTTGATTTAAACCACGCATCCTTCGGAAAAGCAAGCGAAAAATCAAAGCGGTTAATGTGATTTTGACACAGTATTAAAGAAACTCAATTCAAATAAAGATACTAGATTTCACTAGTGTCTGAAATAATTTGAATGTGCCGTTTCCGGCCCCAGAGCGCCCCTAAATCAATTGTAAGTTCGAAAATCCTGTGCTGCCCGTATTTCATCCTGCTTAATGTTAATTGCAGTTGATTTGATCTGTGCAGGTACTTCAGAACCGCTTCTTGGTTTGAGTTTTGGCCTAAGCCCCTCTTCGAGGTAAGGCTTGTCCTCCCTGAGTCGTAACTCAGACGGATACGGTACACCTGACACTCAAAGGTAATTATTCCGTGGCTAAAAATTTTCAAGGGCCTTTGTTTTGGGATACCATGAATATACAAAACCTGATATGGTCAAACAGTTAGGTACTCTTTTTGTGGGGGTATACCGATCAACACATGGACTTGTCAGATAGGGAAGACAGACGGTGGCGTTGCTAAGCAGTTGCCTTCCTAAACTTCAGCGGAGTAACGCATGACCGGGACATTGATACCCTTGCTGGTGATGGTCGCGATGATTATCACGCTTCGGCTGGCTGCCTGGTGGGGGCTGCGCCTGGCCTCACACCTTTTCAGCAAGTCGGTGACAGTCCTCAAGCAAGTCCAGGTTCGAAAAGACATTTCTGGACTTGGTTCGAGGATCAGGACGTCGTTTCCTGAGACCACCAGGTTATTGCAAGCGCGGCTGACGCCGAGCCGGTATACCGGTCTTCCCTTGACGCTCATTATGATCGCGGCGCTCTATATTGCCGCCTTGCTTGGGGGAATGATCGAGGAGCTGTTGGAAGCGGACGAACTCATCCGCTTCGATGAGGGGATTAATCAAGGAATTAGCCCGATTCGCACAGATGGCATGATCACCGTTTTCATCTGGATCACTGATCTTGGCGGATCAGTCGCCCTGGTAGCGGTGGCGCTTGTGACCACCGGTCTGCTGTGGGCGCACCGCCACAGGCACATGATTGCTCCGCTATGGCTGACCATTCTCGGATCGCAGATCACCACTTATACAGGGAAATACCTGTTGGCACGACAACGACCGGAGTTTGTGACAGAGGTTGCTGCCGTTACATCATCGTTTCCCAGCGGCCATGCAACGAGCGCTATGGCGGTATATGGTTTCATCGCCTATATCGTTGCCAGAGACCTTATGACGACGCGGCAGCGCTTCGAGATGATCTATTGGACAGCTGTTCTCATCAGCTTGATCGGCTTCAGCCGAATGTTGCTGGGCCTGCACTATGCCAGTGACGTTGCTGCGGGATTCCTTGTCGGCGCCTTCTGGCTGCTGCTTGGGTTTGCTCTCGCGGAGCACAGGCACCGCCACCACCGGACGACTTCCAGCCCCCGGTGATGCCGATGTTACCAATTTATCCTGCTTAATGATTATGCCAAACTTGAAAATATCAAAGTTCAGTTGATAATGAATACCAATGCTGTGTAAAATATGAAAAGATGACTTAAAAACAGTTATATAACAAACAGATTCAGTGCAATGCCATATAATCGCAGGGCCACACGGGGCCGGAAAAACAACATTCGCTGAAAATTTCCTTCCTGTAGAGGCGTAATGTCTGAACTTTATAATTGCGGTCTGATTGCCAGGGGAATCGCGCCCTTTAATCCTGAGAGCGTTGCCTTGGAAGCTGGAACTGGTTTTTGAAAAGAATAAATGCCATGGTTGGTCATGATGGCAGATCAAAGGTTTATGGATATTGCCACAATACAAAATCAGGGGGCAGGGTGTGGAACGGATTTTAACAAGCAGGCACATATGAATGGACTGGTCGAGCTGGATGTGCTTCTGAAAAACCTGTCACCGGAATTGCAGGACGGGGAGTTTGTTTTCTGTTCGATTCCGGGGACGATTTCAGTGTATGGTCACCTCGAACCGCTGGCGGCAGTCAGGGAACCGGAAGGGGTCACACTGATCCTGCCGGTTGCGGCGGCAGTCCGTGAAAACTTCCGGTTTGACTACACGTTCAGGCAGATCACGTTAACCGTTCATTCGAGTCTGCAGGCGGTGGGCCTGACTGCGGCGGTATCCGGCAAACTGTCGGCAAAAGGGATTTCCGCCAATGTGGTTGCCGGATTTTATCATGACCACATTTTTGTTCCGTCAGAAAAGGCCCGGGAAGCTGTCAACGCACTCCGGGAATTGAACGGATCCGGTATATAAAGGGACTTTAAGGAGACACATATGGATACCATCAAGATTGTCCAGGGGGATATCACCACCGCTGAGGTGGATGCCATCGTCAATGCCGCCAATTCCCGGATGCTGGGGGGCGGCGGGGTAGATGGGGCGATTCACCGGGCCGCCGGTCCGAAACTGCTGGAAGCCTGCAAACTGATTCCGGCGGAAAACGGGGTCCGTTGTCCAGCCGGAGAAGCCCGAATCACTGAGGCCGGAAACCTGAAAGCCAAATATGTCATTCATGCGGTGGGACCGAGATACGGGGTTGACCGGCCCGCTGACCGTCTGCTGGCATCTGCCTACCGGAACTGCCTGGACCTGGCCGTGTCCCATGGGTGCCGGTCCGTTGCATTTCCGGCCATTTCCTGCGGCGTTTACGGGTATCCACCCCAAGAGGCGGCCCATATTGCCGTTTCCGTATGCACACGGCCGGAATATGAAAAGGTGACCAAATATTTTTATCTGTTCAGCGCGGACATGGCCGCCATATGGGCTAAAGAAACGGAACTCACAGCGGGGCAGGGAGGGCAGCCATGATGAAAAACAGCCATTCGGATTTTAACGGCCTGCATATTACCTTGATTGTGCTGTCGCTTATCTTGAACGGATGTACAGGGATGCCGAAGACGGTTTCCCCGATCACAGGCTTTGAATTGAACCGGTATTTGGGAACGTGGTATGAAATTGCAAGACTGGATCATTCCTTTGAGCGCGGGTTGGAAAAAGTAACGGCCGAATATTCCTTGCGCCAAGATGGCGGCATTTCCGTCATAAACAGAGGGTACTCGACAAAAGACAATGAATGGAAACATGTTGAAGGCAAGGCCTATTTTGTGAATGATGAAAAACAAGGCTTTCTCAAAGTTTCCTTTTTCGGTCCATTTTATGGTTCATACGTCATTTTCGAG
>JBFLKI010000031.1:0-16612 GCA_040883135.1 Desulfotignum sp.
GACTGTGAACTGAATGTGTTTCATGCCCTTGCCGTGGGCAGCCTGTCGTCCGACAGATTGCTGTCCCAGGATGAAATCGAACAGAAAATCCGGGAAAAAATGCGGATGATCCGTGCCCGGTATGAATCCCGGCTCAAGACACTCAAACACTACAGCATGGAGGTGTGGGAGGGGATACCCTATATGGAGATCGTCAAGTTTGCCAGAGAAAGGCATTCCGATCTCATTGTCATGGCCCATCATTCCAGAAAGTTGCAAACCGATGACAATGTCTTCGGCGGCAATGTCGAACAGGTCATTGTCCGAGCGGGCTGTCCGGTAATCAGTATCAATCGATGAATACAGGGGGGAAAAATGTCAAAAAAAATTCTGGTCATAGATGATGATCCCAATATTCTGGACTATCTTTCCGCGTTGTTCACGGACAACGGCTATGATACGCAGGTGGCTCCCGATGCCGTTAAGGGTCTTGAAACCGCCCGCCGGTTTCTGCCGGACCTGATCACGCTCGACATTGAGATGCCCGGGGAGTGGGGACCGCGGTTCTACCGCCAGATGATGCAGATCAAGGAACTGAAAAACACGCCGGTCATCGTGATTTCAGGCCTGTCAGGCAATGAACATGCCATCCCCAAGGCCATTGCCGCAGTGAAAAAACCCTTTGACCGGGAAGAGCTGCTCCGCATTGTGAAAGAAGCCATCGGTTGATAGGACCAGTGAACCAGGACGAAAAAAGGAAGACGGCGTGTCATGGCTGAAACCGTTTTATTGATGGACAGCGACCGGGAACATGGAGAAGCGATTCGCACCTATCTTCAGCGCCACCAGTATGACGTCACGGTGGCGGGTGATGTGCAGGAGATTCTGGAAGGGCTTGAAGATCAGAAATGGAACATTCTGCTGGGCAATCCCTTGATCGATGAGGAGGCGGTCGTCGACAGGATCTCAGATCTGCTTAAGGAAGATACCAGGATCCAGCTGATTGTCTACGGCACCACAACCCAGGTGGAACGGGCCATGGACCGGTTCGCGCTGGATGCGTTGGCATATATGGATCTGCCCATCAACAGCAAGGCCCTGATGCTGAATATGGCCAGAGCCCGGAACCATTCTCTCAAGAACCGGAAAATCGACCGGTATGTTCAGCGACTGACCGATCTGCACACCGCCAGAAACCATTTTCTCCAGCTGTTTGACTCCGTGCCCTGTTTTATTTCGGTTCAGGACAGAAATCTCCGTATCACCGCCATCAACAAATGGTTCAAGCAGCATTTCGGTAATTACGTGGGCGGGTATTGCTACCAGATCTACAAGCACCGGTCCTCTCCCTGTGAAAACTGCCCGGTGATCCAGACGTTTGAGGACGGTCAGGTTCACAGTACCGAAGAGGTGGTGACCGCTATTTCCGGCAGGCAGTATCATGTGCTGACATACACCGCCCCCATCACGGATGAAAAAGATGAGATCACCCAGGTGATGGAAATCTCCACCAATATCACCCAGATCCGGCAGCTTCAGGATCACCTGACCTCTTTAGGCCTGATGCTCGGGTCCATGTCCCATGGGGTCAAAGGGATGCTCACCGCTCTGGACGGCGGGATTTATCAGCTGGAAACCGGTCTGCAAAAGCAGGATGAGGCGCGGGTATCCCGGGCCTTCGAGCAGGTCAAGACGATGGCCGACAAAATCAGGGATATGGTGCTGGAGATCCTCAACTATGCCAGGTCCCGGCAGATGCAGTATGAGCCTGTTCCGGTCGCGGACATGGTGGAGAATGTCATGAAAAACGTCCGGCCCGCCGCGTCCAAAAACAATGTCATCTGCGAGGTGTTTCTCCCTGATTCACCGGGTATCATCGAGATCGACTCCGTGTGGATGGAATCCGCTCTGGTGAACTTTCTGGAGAACGCGGTGGATGCCTGTGCCTATGATCATGAAAAACAGGTTCACCGTGTATCGGTGACCGTCACGGTCGAACCGGACGAATACATATCCATCCGTATACAGGACAACGGCGTCGGCATGGACCAGGAAACCCGGGAGAAGATGTTCACCCTGTTTTTTACGTCAAAAGGCTCCCGGGGGACGGGTCTGGGACTGTTTATCGCCCATCGGGTGATTCAGCAGCACGGAGGAACGGTTCAGGTGAATTCCACCCTGAATCAGGGCACCGAGCTGACCATCCGCCTGCCCCGAAAACCCCCCGGCAGTGTCGGTGAAAATGGCGTGACCCCGTTGACACCTTCGCTGGAAAACCTATAACAGCCCTGCCCAGGTTGAATTGTTTTTGCCATTTCCATAAAAAGAAAAGGGAATGATGTCGGTATGAGAATCACCACCAAAAGCCGTTACGGGACGCGTCTGATCATTGATCTGGCCACCTTTGGCAAAAAAAAACCGGTTCCTCTCAGCGAGGTCGCCCGGCGGCAGAACATCTCCGTAAAATATCTGGAGCAACTTGTCCGGAAACTCAAGCAGGCAGGAATGATCAAAAGCCAGCGCGGACCCTACGGCGGTCACACTCTGGCCAAATCCCCGTCCGAGATTACCGTGGGAGATATCGTTCGTACGCTGGAAGAAAGTACCGCCATTACGGACTGTGCAGAATCAGACACACAGCTTTGCGGCATCTGTAACCAGGCCGGAGACTGCCTGTCCCGATGGGTATGGGTAGAGGCCAGCAAAGCGATGTTCCAGTGCCTGGACAATATCACTGTGGAAAACCTGCTCCAGAGTCCTCCCGTTAAACCGTTGTAACCCCGCTGTCCTGCCTGCCCGGCCCAGTTCTTTACACCATCCCGGAATCGATTTTCATTCGTTGACAGGGTTGACAAAGCAGAAAAAAGGTCTTAAATAATATCCATTATCATTTAAGAAATCAGGAGACCTGACGTGGCCGACCCGGAAAAACGTGTCAAAACCATTATCCGAAAGTTAAAAGATCATGGTCATAAAATTACCCCTCAGCGGCTGGCCATCGCCAGAATCGTTGCGTTCAGCAACGGCCATCCCAGTGTAGAAACCATTTATGAACAAGTTCGTAAAGATTTTCCCACCATGAGTCTTGCCACGGTTTACAGAAATATTGTCCTGCTCAAATCGCTCGGGGAGATTCTGGAACTTGGATTTCCGGACGGCAGCAACCGGTATGACGGCAACCGCCCGTTCCCCCACCCGCATGTGATCTGTGTCAAATGCGGAAAAGTTGTCGACCCGGTTCTGGACAGCCTGGATGAGATGAAAAAAGAGGTGGCGGAAGAAACGGCGTTTGCCATTCTGACGCATCGGCTGGATTTTTTCGGAATATGCCGCCACTGTCAGTCCCTGGAATGACAATTTCTATAACCCGAAATTCAAGGAGGTTCACATGTCCAACGAAGAAAGTAAGTGCCCGGTAACCGGGAAATCATCCAGTCAGGTAGCCGGCAGCGGTACATCCAACCGGGACTGGTGGCCCAATATGCTCAATCTGAAAATTCTTCACCAGCATTCCGCCAAAAGCAATCCCATGGGTGAAGATTTCAATTATGCCGAAGAATTCAAAAAACTGGATCTCGATGCCGTCAAAAAAGACCTGTATGCATTGATGACCGACTCCCAGGAATGGTGGCCCGCGGATTACGGTCATTACGGGGGGTTGTTTATCCGGATGGCATGGCACAGCGCCGGCACCTACCGCATGGGCGACGGCCGGGGCGGCGGCGGGACCGGCAATCAGCGCTTTGCGCCGCTGAACAGCTGGCCGGACAACGTGAATCTTGACAAGGCCCGCCGTCTGCTCTGGCCCATCAAACAGAAATACGGGAAAAAAATTTCCTGGGCCGACCTCATGATCCTGGCCGGCAACTGCGCGATTGAGTCCATGGGGCTGCCGACCTTTGGCTTTGCCGGAGGCCGCGCGGACATCTGGGAGCCGGAAGAGGACGTTTACTGGGGTTCGGAAGAGGAGTGGCTGGCCACCAGTGACAAACCCAAAAGCCGGTACTCCGGGGACCGGGACCTGGAAAATCCCCTGGCAGCCGTGCAGATGGGCCTGATCTACGTAAATCCGGAAGGTCCGGACGGAAATCCCGATCCGGTGGCCTCAGGTCACGATGTCCGGGAAACCTTTGCACGCATGGCCATGAACGATGAAGAAACCGTGGCCCTGGTGGCCGGGGGGCATACCTTTGGTAAATGTCATGGTGCCGGACCTGCCACCCATGTCGGTCCTGAACCCGAAGCCGCGCCCATCGAGCAGCAGGGGCTGGGCTGGAAAAGCAGCTTTGGTTCCGGCAAGGGCGGAGATACCATCAGCAGCGGCATCGAGGGTGCCTGGAAGCCCAAGCCCACCCAGTGGGACATGGGATATCTGAAAGTCCTGTTCAAATACGACTGGGAGCTGGTGAAAAGCCCGGCCGGTGCCAATCAGTGGCTGGCCAAGGATGTGGATGACGAAGATATGGTGGTGGACGCCCATGATCCGGCCAAAAAACACCGACCCATGATGACCACGGCCGACCTGTCTTTGAAATTTGACCCTGTCTATGAAAAGATCGCCCGGCATTACCTGGAAAACCCGGAGGAGTTTGCCGATGCCTTTGCCAGGGCCTGGTTCAAGCTGACCCACCGGGACATGGGACCCCGGTCCCGGTACCTGGGGCCGGAAGTACCGGCCGAAGAACTGATCTGGCAGGATCCGGTGCCTGAGGTGGATCATGACCTGATCGATGCCTCCGACATTGCCGACCTCAAGGGAAAAATTCTGGCAACCGGCCTGTCCGTGTCCCAGCTGGTTTATACGGCCTGGGCGTCTGCCTCCATCTTCCGGGGATCGGATTTCCGCGGCGGGGCCAACGGCGCGCGTATCCGCCTGGCCCCCCAGAAAGACTGGGAGGTCAACCAGCCCGACCAGCTGGCCAGGGTACTCAAGACCCTGGAAGAGGTCCGGGGCGCGTTCAACAACGCCCAGACCGGCAATAAAAAAGTGTCTCTGGCAGACCTGATCGTCCTGGGCGGATGCGCCGGCGTGGAACAGGCCGCCAAAAACGCGGGCTATGATATCACCGTCCCCTTTGCGCCGGGACGGACCGATGCCACGGATGAGCAGACCGATGCCGACTCATTTTCCGTGCTCGAGCCCAAAGCGGACGCGTTCCGCAACTACCTGAAAGCCAGATTTTCAGTAAAAGCTGAAGAACTGATGATCGACCGGGCCCAGCTGCTGACGCTGACCGCCCCGGAAATGACGGTGCTTGTGGGCGGCATGCGGGTTCTGAACGCCAACTTTAAGCAGTCTGCCCACGGCGTGTTCACCGACAAACCGGAAACCCTGACCAATGATTTTTTCGTGAATCTGTTGGATATGGGAACCGTATGGTCGGCTGTGTCAGAGGATGAAGACCTGTTTGAGGGCCGGGATTCCAAAACCAATGAGCTCAAATGGACCGCCACCCGGGTGGACCTGATTTTTGGCTCAAACTCCCAGCTCCGGGCCCTGGCGGAAGTCTATGCCTGCAAAGATGCCGGAGAAAAGTTTGTGACCGATTTCGTGGCCGCATGGAACAAGGTTATGAACCTGGACCGGTTCGACCTGTCTGAATAACCTTTTGAGCCGTATCCCGTCTTTCTGATGCGGCTGTCTGACAAAGCGCGGCGTTTTCCTGTATCCGGGAACGCCGCGCTTTATGTTTGATCAGGGGCGTCTGGGCCTTCTGAAACGGCAGAAAGCTGGGGCCAGTCAATATGCAGGGGCCGCTTCTGCGCCATCAGCCAGATGCCGTCGCCGCCGGACACCACCCGGGCCGCATCCGGGTTGATGATCACTTTTGAATCAGATGTCTGCATGGCAAATGTCAGGAAATTGTATTGTTCTTTCAGATACGTGTGCAGTTCCCACCAGTTCATGACAGGGCCGGTCCGCGGGACGGCCACATAATAGATCTCGTCTCTGGCATCGTTTCTCAAAAGGACCTGAAGCGGCAGGTGAACCTTGTCCTGCATGGCCTGAACCATCATTTCAGCGGTCATCTGCATGATGGTCTGGAATTCTCCCGGAACACTGGAAAATGTATCCAGAGATTGGGAATTCAGGCAGCGCACCGTGATTTCGCAGTCGTCATGTTTCAGTTTCAGGGCGTTGATCAGGGCAAAAAGGCTGTTTTCGTCATTGCCGGTATGGATGATGATCTGGTCAGCGGAGTGAATGCCGGCTCTGGTCAGGGTGGCGGACGCATCCGGCCGTCCTTTGACAAAAAACACATTTTCCGCTTCCGGAAACGGATGGCGGTCTTTTTCCGCAACAACGACCAGCGGATGATTGAGATAGGTCTCATCCCGCCGGATCTCTTCGATCAGCTGTTCGGTTTCATCGGTGACACCGACAACGAGAATGTGGTGTGATCCATCGAATTTTTTTTCACCGTGCATTTTTTTGTCTCTCCTTTCAATGAGTGCAGAGGCCACATAGGTGATGAATGCGGCACCAAGCCCGATGCCCATGAATATCGGCAGGATTACCGCCACGATTTTTCCGGGGTTGGAAACGGGAAACAGATCTCCATACCCGACCGTGGTACTGGTGACGACACTCCACCACAATGCCTGGTCAAACCGGGTCAGGGCCGAATCCGGAGGCTCAACGGTCGTGATCAGCAGGCTCGATACCATCAGCAGCGTCAGGTAGGCCAGCACCAGGGTGACGCCTTTTCTTTTGAGACCCGTAAAGATGAGTCGTCTGATAAAATGAATCAATCACCGCTCCTTTCAGGGAATTGCGTTTGTATCCCGACAGGCAACAAGGTATATTAATCGCCGGTTTTTTTCAATGTGGATCCGGCTCAGTCCAGCAGCCAGGATTCGTGATTATAAAGCGTCAGCAGTACCGGGTTGAGCAGGGTGTTGACAGCGGTGTAACGGCTTTCAAGGGCGCCTTTGCCGAAAACAAGCTCGCTTTTAAACACGCCCGGTGTGAGAAACCTTGTGGGGACGCTGAATTGTATCCCTTGGATACGCGCCCTGATTTTGTCCGCGTTGATATGGGGCTGCCAGGCCAGATACCATCCCCAGTCACCAAAACTTGGGACATTTTCATGATATGGCAGGGTGGCGAACCCGGCGCTTTCAATGGTTCTGCCGATACACAGAAAGCTTTCCTTTGCCAGGTAGGGTGAGGTGGCCTGCACCACCATCATGCCGTGCCAGGAAAGGTGGTGTCTGATTTTCAGGTAGAACTGCCGGGAAAACAGTTTGGTGAGTTCAGGGGTCGACGGGTCCGGCATATCTACAATGATCACATCAAAATAACCGGGGACGGCGGACAGAAACCGGTCCGCATCGATATTCATGTACCGGACGGTGGCCAGCTTCTCTGTGGCCTTCGGCCGGGAGCTGCGGTGCCGATCCTCTGTCTCGATGAACAGATTCCGGTGAATCCCCGGGGTGACTCCGGGGTCGGTCATTGTGACCAGCCGGCTGTCGGCAAACGCGTTGTCATTGATCCGTGTCAGCAACGGATGGGTCTTTGCCAGGCGGGTCATTTCAGGATCCAGATCCACCAGAAGGACCTCTTTGACCGACGGATATTTCACCACTTCGCGCAGGGCACATCCGTCCCCCCCCCCGAGAATCAAGACCCGGGCCGGCACCGGCACCAGGTTCATGACCGGGTGGACCATGGGTTCGTGATACCGCTGTTCATCCGTGCTGGACAGCTGAAGGTTGCCGTTCAGAAACAGCCGGATGTCATCCAGGGGTTTATAATGGGTGATGACAATGTGCTGATACTGGCTGGTCCGGCTCAACACAATGGGGTCATCGTACAGCGGCTGTTCGATTTTGATATGCCATTCCCGGTTATTGAGATACCCGTAAAAAATACTGCAGAACACCGTCAGCATCAGTACGGGAATCACCTTCCCTTTTGGAATCAGGCCTTTTTTTGAAAAGTAGACATAGGTGATGAGCGCCAGAAGGAAATTGGCCCCGGCCGTGACAAAAGCGGCTTCGGTAATCGGCATCACCCTTAACAGGGCAAACACATAAATCAATGATCCGATCAGACTGCCCAGGTAATCCGCGCTCAGGATGCTGCCGAGATTGGTGGAGAGTTCTTTTGAAAAATCGTTGTTGATCCGGATGATGACCGGAATTTCAAGACCGATCATGATCCCGATAAAACTGACGAAAAAGTAGAGGACCAGGCTGTAATGGGCGGTCACCCCATAGGCGATATAGGTCAGCGTGGGTGAAAACCCCCCGGCCAGCGCCAGCCCGGTTTCAACGAGAATAAAGGTGTGGATCAGCCTTTTTTTGGAAATCTGGGCCTGGATCAGGCTGCCGAACCCCATCCAGAACAGCATCAGCCCGATGACTATGGCCCACTGTTCAAAAGAGTTGCCCAGGATCATGGAGGCAAGGCTTGCCTGAATATATTCGAGAATGATACCGCAGGCCCCGCTGGCAAACATGCACAGGCACAGTAGCAGGGATGCAAGATTAAACCGCTGGGTTGACCCAGTCATCAGGATCGGTCCGTGTTCCGGTTACATGGCAGAGGCAATAATGGCGGCCACGGCGATCAATGCACTCTCGGTTACCAGAAGGGCTGCTGTATTTCTGTCCTCTGACACTTCAACGGCGGTGCTGGTGGTCGGCAGCAG
Source organism: Desulfotignum sp. (assembly GCA_040883135.1). Lineage (GTDB taxonomy): Bacteria > Desulfobacterota > Desulfobacteria > Desulfobacterales > Desulfobacteraceae > Desulfotignum. The sequence goes on from JBFLKI010000031.1 coordinate 8,640, forward strand.
CAGGCGGTCGATGACCCGCTGGAAAATGAGCAGCATGACCATGCCGAACACTGCGTAAATGAAAAATCCGGCCAGATCGTTTGTCCAGCCGGTGAACGGGCCGGACAGACTGGCCATCAGGATGATTCCTAAAGCGATCAGGATGCCGGCAAGCCCGATTCCGGCAGCCGGGTTGTCTGCCTTGATTTCATTGCGGACGTTGAACGGGGTGGTCATTTCATAGAACAGCCCCAGGATCAGCAGGATCGCCTGGCCGATGACAAAAAAGAGAATCGCGCTGAGGATCCCCTGGAAAAAGGTGCCTCCCCCGCCGGAAAAAGAGCCGTGAAGAATAAATCCCGTGGCCAGGTACATCCCGGCCTCCACCATGCCCACGGCCGTGTTGCCGTTTTTGATTGTCCCGTCCGGCTGTTCGAATTGTCTGACACATTCGGCATCGTTGTCGATGTGGGCCAGCATGATGGTGTCGTTGATGAACCGGGTGGAGAACATGAACCCCGTGATGAACAGCCCGTCAACAAACAGCTGGAGGATATCGAGCCAGAAACCGTTTGAGCTGCCGCTCATGGCACCGGTCAGGGCAATGGCAATGCCCAGGTACAGGCCGGACCGCCGCAGCCCGACGGCCACATTGCCGTCATCGATATGGGTGTCGTCATTAAATCCTTTGGTCCGCCAGTCATCGATCCGTTTGGCGAGCCAGATAAACCCGGTTCCTAAAATGACGTAAATGACGGCCTGCACCAGACCGGTTAAAAACAGCGTTATACTCATCCGAATTCTCCTTGAAAGATCTGATTATTTACCTTTACCTTTGGGACCGCCGCCGCGAAGACCCGATGCCGCCCCCCTGACGGAAGCGGCCTGGGTTTTGAAACCGCCGCTTTTGGCATAATGGGTGTTCTGAAAAAGGGGGGATTTTTTTACAAATGTGCCGGAGGTGCCGAACTGTCTCGTTCCGCTGGATGTTGTTCCGAAATAGGGTTTTTTATGCCGATAGTCGGTACGCCAGCCGGACCAGGAACGATATCCGTAGTAATAGGGCGGAAAAAAGAAAAGGTTGGAAAAAAACGCGTACCTGCCGTACCAGGACCAGAACCGGTTTCCTGAATCATCCTGGCGCCACTCGCCGTACTCGGGGTTGCCCACATACGCCATCCCGGGCGGTGCGGCCTGGGTTAACCGGTCGTTTTCAAACACGCCATACGGTTTTGAAAGAATGGCCATGCCCAGGTATTCCAGGTTGGCGTCATATACACTCTCATCCACCTGTTCCCAGCCGGTTTCTGAGGTTTCCCCGTTTTGTTCCAGGATATAGTTGTGAAAAAAGGTTTCCTTTGAATCATCGATCCAGAAGACGGCCGCATTGTGTGACCGGCCCGGCCAGTTTTCCGTGGGATCGATGTTCAGGCGGTTCCATGCGTCACCGATCCGGTTCTTCAGCCTTGATCCCATGAATCCGGCCGTGATTTCAGCGATCGTATCCATATCGTCGGCAGTGACCTGTTCATAGACGTCGACAGGCACTTCCCGCTGATACGTGAAGAAACGCGGATCATAAAAATTGGCATTCTCATTCCATGACTCCCGCTTGACCGTGACATGATAATCGATCTTCATGTCCTTGAGGACCTTGGTATAGCTCTGGTACAGCTGTTGGAAATCCGTTCGGGCGTCCGCGGCCAGTTTGTCGATATTTCCGGCGGTCTGCCGCAGGGCGGCATGGCTGTCTGTAAACACGGCAAAATCAGGCTCCCCGTTTCCGGCAAACCGGTCAAACTCGGTATTCACCACCTCGAGGTGACGGGTGGCATCCTGTTCGATTTTCAGGAAGGGGGCGAACCGGGATCGGATGGTGCTGCCGTTGTCAGGAAAATCCGCCAGGGCTTTTTCAACCGTGCCGGAATTCAATTGTTCAATGGATCGGCGGATGCGGTCGAAATCGGTCCGGGCCTGTTTGTGGTAACCCGCCATGTTTTCCATGGCATCCCTGATGGCGGAGTAGCGTTCCACCGGTTTTTTTGACAATCCTTCCGCATCCTGGAGGATTGTTTTGACCTGGCCTGTGAGCAGCCGGACCTCTCCGGCGCTTTCCGGCCGGTTTTTTTTCAGCAGGGCGCCAAGGTCCCTGTCATAAATTCCTTTGGCCCGGGCAAGGGTCTGGTCCGCTTCGGTCAGCCAGCCGGCCCAGTTCTCTTTGTCAGCGGCCGGCCGGACTTTGGCGAATGCGGGTGCCTGGGTCAAGGCCTGGAATTTTTTTCGCTGGTCCTGAATGAATCCTTCTGCGGCCTGGATGTCAGCGGACAGGGATTCTGCGGTGTTTTTGATGTTTTCGGGCAAACCACCGCCGCATCCTGACATCCCGGTCAGTGACACCGTGAGTAAAAAGACAACAAGCAGGGAGACAGGGCCGCGTTTGCGTGGGCACACCATGTTACTGCGCTCCCTTGCTGATCAGGGTGATGCTGTCCGGGTTAACCGGCACAGAGGTGTAGATCCGGTATTCCTCCCTGCCGGATCCCTGCCATTCCTCGATGGTCAAAAAAACCGACCCCGCCTCATTTTCAAATTCGTACATGTAGACTCTTTCCTGTTTTCCTCCCCGGTTGAACACGGCGGCCCAGTCATCCTCATACCAGAAGTTCTGGCCATTGAGTACCACACAGTCCCTGTCGCCGGCAATCTGATCCAGATCGTCCTCATCAATGGACTCGCCCGCGTCATCTTTCAGGTTTCGAAAGGAAAGCCTTTCTTTTGTCATGGACACCTCGAGGGCGTCATCGTATTCCCATTCAAAATAGATCGTTTCACCGGTGTCAAGGCAAAGACAGGTCAATTCATGGATCTCATAGTCTTCAAGGGTGTTGAAATCGTCGGATGTCTCTGTGTATGAATTGATCTCCCTGATCCACCAGGTCTGGTTCAGACAGGTAAAAAACGCCCCCGGACCGGCATCCCTGATACTCAGCCGTGAAGCCTCCTGAGCCGGAATCAGGTCCCTGCGGTCCAGGGTCCGGATGGCATGAAACCGCTCCTGGAACGATTTGAGGGTTGCAGCATCGAGCATGGTGTCCTCCTTTGGTGATTATCCTTCCCGGCGCCGTGCGGTCAGGGCATCGGTTCTTGCCCTGAAACGGTGATTCATCTCCCCTAAGGCATTGGAGCTCTGGGTGGCGATGTCTATGGTTTCCCGGCTGATGAGGGCATAAGCCTCAAACGCCTGTTCATAGGTCCGGCAGGCTTCTTCAAGCGCGTCGATATTGACGGTCATGCCCTGACTCATCCGGGCGCCTTTGACGGCGGCTTGCCCGATGACCTTGGCCGTGTCTTTCATGGTTTCCGCCGCCGACTGCTGGACCATGTCCAGATGCTGCAGGGTCTCCATCTGCTGCTCAGCCGCGACCCGGACCGCCAGGGCATTTTTCACTGCCGTGGAAAGGATCATGTCCGTTCGCTGGACCAGCCGTTTCACCAGATGCGAATTGCGGACCATCATCTCGCCGCCGAACCGGGTCTGCAGGTTTGAGTTGTCAATGGTCTGCAGGTCAATGACGGCCATGGCAAGATCACTGGTCAGGGTGGTGAGCGCTTCTTTCTGCCGGGGGTCATCCACCGTGTCGATATATGCCGACAACTTCTGCCAGATCAGCTGGCCAAGATAGATCTGCTCCTGAAGTTTGGGCTGTATCTCCTTGAGGGCATCACAGATGGTGGCCAGTTCGGCCGCATCCATGGCCACCTGGTCCGCCTCGTTTCTCAGATGGTCTCGGATGCCGTCGATGGTGGAATTAACCGTTTCCCGGCGTTCCGCAATGATTTTCAGGATTTCATCTCCCCTGGGAAGCCGGTTGACGGTTTTGGTGAACAGGCCCAGCATTTTTTTGGGAAGAGGCATTTCCGTTCTGGCAACCATGGTCGGATTGACCTTGTCGAGTTCGGTCTTGATGGCCAGGATATTTTTCCCGACCGGTGAGGAATTGTCCGTGGCGACATTTTTCAATACACTGCCCATTTTCCGGTCATACAGGCTGACCTGGGCCTGGGTTTCAGTCATGACCTCCTGGCCGAGGCTGAAAACAAAATTGCCCAGCTGCCAGTCAGAAGGGTCTGATTTGACTTTTTCGACAAATTCATCGGCCTGGGCCTCCAGGGCCTGGATGTCTTCCACCGTCAGGTGCCGGGGCTGGATCGGTTCAAGATGGGCCGGGTCCTGAACAGGGGTCAGCGCCCCCTGGCCGGACACCTGGTCTATTTCGGCAAGAACCGGTGCCTTGGCCTGCCGGGCCACCTGTTGAAGATCAGCTGCCATGTCGTTCATGCGTTCCTCCGAATGTCAAAAATTAATGGAATGTCCTAAGATGAAAACTTTCCTGCCAGAAAGTTGGCCATGGTCTTGAATTCAGCGGTTTCATTTTTTTCCACGATATTCCTGGACCGGTTGGATACCTCCTGGAGACTGTCAATGGTCTGTTTGAAAACCCCGGCCTGGCTGGCGCGGCTGTCTTCTGACAGATCCAGATACTCCTTGACTGTTTTGTAAAGATGGGTTTTTCCGATTTTTTTTAATTCATAGGTCAGGGTTTCCCCCGGGTATCGTTCCATCATGGCTGGAATCACTGCCGTCAGGTCATCGATGATGGTCTCGATGTCTTTCTGCAGTTCATTTGAAAAGCTGCGGTCAGTCCGGATCATGATGTTCAGTTTCAGCAGCGTGTCGACAATGGCTAAGTATTCCGTTTCCGCAGCCGGCGTTTCCGGGGCTTCCGCCGGCCGGATCTTGGGTTCCCCTGGTTTACCGTGTCCGCCGGATGATCTTTTCATGAAATAAACGCCGGCTGCGGCAGCAATGACAAGAATGATCACAGCAGTCATTCCCATGGTAGACTCCTTGGTATAAAGCATTTGTCAGTGTTCATAAATTTGAAAAAGTAATCCCCAGCATAATATTTACAAGCGCTGAATACAAATAAAAAATACCGATTTACGTGATCCTGTTGACAATGTTTTAGTACCTTGGTACATTTATAACAAAATAATATTCTATGATAGGAAATTATGTCATGAACCGCAATTTCAGGCTGCTGTTGTCAGGGCAGCTGGTCTCCCAGGCGGGGGACAAATTCCATACCATTGCCGTTGCCTTCTGGATACTGGAAACAACAGGGTCATCAGGAAAAATGGGGATGGTGCTGGCCGCATCCCTGCTCCCTTCCGTGCTTGTGGGGGTTTTTTCCGGGGCCGTCATCGACCGGTATTCCAAAAAGATGATCATCGTCGGCACCGATGCAATCCGGGGAACGGTGCTGTTGATGGCTGCCTGGCTCATGGCTGAAGGGTCCATGGGCTTTACAATGATTCTGTTACTTCAGGCCTTCCTGTCTGTCAATGCCGGCTTCTTTGATCCCAGTATCCCGGCGGTGATCCCCCGGATTGTAGACCAAACCCGGCTGGGCCGGGCCAATGCCATGCACCAGACTGCGGTCAGCCTGGCCATGATCAGCGGCGCCGCCCTGGGAGGCATGGCGGTGACTGGGCTGGGTTATGTATGGATTTTTGCCCTGAATGGCGTTTCCTTTCTGGTCTCCGCCGGATGTGAATCCCTTATCCATATCCCCGGCAGCCGGACTAAAGACAGTCAGGACAGCCTGTTTTATCAGATTCGTGCCGGTTACATGTTGCTGCTCGGCTCCAAAAGGCTGATGCTCGTTTTGTTCATGGTGATGGCCATCCATTTTTTTGTCGGGGGCATCGAGGTCTTCATGCCGATGATTGCCAACGGCATCGGGGATAACGGCCCCAAGGCCCTGGGCCTCTTTCACGCCGGTTTAGGCTGCGGTACGCTGGCTGCGGCCGCAATGCTCAGCCGCCTTCCCATAACTGAAAAAGCGGAAACCGCCCTGTTCAGTTCGGTAACGGCCATGGGGATCATCCAGATGCTGGCCCTGTTTTTACCCGGAACCGGCCCTGCTTCGGTTGCAGGCTATACCGCCTGCTTTTTTTTGTGGGGCTGTGCCATGATCCGGGCGGCCATATCCTTTAAAACCTTGCTTCAGACCGCTGCAGGAGAAGCGTTCAGCGGCCGGGTGTTTGCACTGGCATCCACTGTGGGAAACGGTTCGATCCCGGCCGCCATGATTGCCTTCGGCCTGCTTGGGGAACACATAACGGTTGACATATTACTGCCGGTATCCGGCCTGGTCCTTTCCGGCCTGGGTCTGACCGCATTTACCATTTTTTCAGGGAGCCGCCATGACACGGAAAAGTGCCGTCCAGGGATCTAAAAAAATTCAACGGGTACAGACCGGGGTAAGGATGGAAAAACGGCTGGTCAAAGTTCTCAAGGGCCTGGCCGAATACCATGACATGACGCTGGGGGATCTGCTGGAAGGCATCGTGCTTCATGCCTTTGACGGCAAAACCCCGTTCAGTGAAGAAAATCTGAAACGGATCCGGGACCTGAAACAGATCTATGGTCTGGACCTTTCCAGTGACGACAGCCATAAACTGGAGGAATCCTGAGCTGTTTTCAGGCGGATCTGTCAGGCGTGACTGTCACAGCATGGCCGTCAGCCGGTTTTCAATGATCTGCCTGGCCTCTGCCACGATCCGGTCCAGCAGTTCTTTGCAGGTGGGAATGTCATGGACCAGGCCGGCCACCATGCCGCAGGACCATACGCCGGACTCCATGTCCCCCTGCTGCATGATCCTGGGATAGACGCCCACCACTTCGTCGATGATATCTTCAAATCTCAGGTTGCTGCCCAGAGAAGCCTCTTTTTCCAGCAGTTTCTGGGCGGCGGCATTGTTCAGGACCCGCTCGGTATTGCGTAACGGCCGCATGACAAGACGCGTATCGGTTTCACCGGCATTGAGAATCGCCTGCTTGACATTCTCGTGCACGGGTGCTTCTTTCGTTGCAATGAACCGTGTTCCCATGTTGATCCCGTCCGCGCCTAAGGCCAGAGACGCCACAAGACTCCTGGCATCAGCCATGCCCCCGGATGCCACAAACGGGATGGACAGCTCTTCGGCGGCGCGTGGCAGCAATACCATGTTGGGAATATCATCTTCGCCCGGATGCCCCCCGCATTCAAACCCATCCACAGAGACCGCGTCACACCCGATCTTTTCGGCCTTGACAGCGTGGCGGACGGATGTGCATTTGTGGATGACCTTCACACCGGCATCCTTTAACATCGGCAGGTAGGGCGCCGGGTTTCTGCCCGCGGTTTCAACAATCTGTATCCCGTTCTCTATAATCGCCTTGATATATCCGGGATAATCCGGCGAGGACACCGTGGGCAGAAAGGTCAGGTTCACCCCGAACGGTTTGTCCGTCATCTCTTTGCACCGCTTGATTTCCTTGTCCAGATCCTGGGGTGTTTTCAGGCTCAGTCCCGTAACGATGCCCAGACCGCCGGCGTTGGACACGGCAGACGCCAGCTCGGCAAATCCGACATAGTGCATCCCCCCCTGGATGATGGGGTGCTGGATGCCGAACAACTCGGTGATTCTCGTTTTCATTGATACTCCTGGAATGTGTTGTTTTCGGTTAATTTCATGCAAGGTACCACCCTGTTTGGTTATTCACTGGTGGGAAGGGAAAAAACGCCCCGGGTGAGGCGGTCGCCTTGACAGATAATCTTCACAACCGGTCCAGCCTGTGCCCGATGTCAAAGATTTCGTGGCATGACGGGCAGATGAACAGCCACTGGATGTGATCCTCTGCCTGTTTCAACATGGAATGAAAGCCGTCCTGGTACCCGCAGACAGGACAGATCCGAAATTCCTCTTCAAAGGTGATTTCTGTAATGGTTTGTTTCATGATGTCCCCTGAGTTAGATGGTTAAGAACGGGAATATCATATTCATCATGACGGTATTTTGCAACCCAAAGGCGTTTCTGGATTTTTTAAAAGGCAGCCTTCCGCACCACCACCAGGTGCATTTCTTTAGGGCCGTGGGCCCCGTGGA
>JBFLKI010000032.1:0-5270 GCA_040883135.1 Desulfotignum sp.
AGGATGGAAACCGGATCGAGTCCGGGCATGTGATCGATGCGTGCTCTTTGTCGCCCGAGGTGCGGGAAAAAGTGCGCCAGGGCTTTGACACCCAAGGCTATCAATTCCTCAAACCGGTGTTCGAGGCGATGGATCGGAAAATCCCTTATGATGACCTGCATGTGCTGCGGATCCATTACCTGTATGTGAATGACATCGAGCCGCCGTCACAATAACCGCATTTACTGCCGGCCGCTTCCCCCGGAGTGCCACATACCCATTGACATTCCGAAACAGATATGATTGACATGAAAAAAGCCACGACCCTGGAGGGTTCTATATCCTCCACATCCGGGTCCAAGACCCGGATGTCCAAAAAAATTGAGACAACAGGTGATATCATGGATGTACAGTACAACCGGACAATCCAGACCCTTGAGCGGCTGCGGGCTGAATCCACTGCCGCAGGCGGTCCTGACAAAATCAGCCGGCAGCACGCCCAAGGTAAACTGACGGCCAGAGAGCGGATTCTTCTGCTCCTGGACAAGGGCAGTTTCGAGGAGTTTGATGTGCTCAAAACCGGCCGGGGCAGTGCCTTGGGAGATGCCAGCACCTATCTGGGTGACGGGGTGATCACCGGACACGGCAATATCGACGGCCGGGAAGTGTTCGTGTTCAGCCAGGATTTCACCGTGATTGGCGGATCTCTCGGGGAGGCCCATTCCCAGAAAATCTGCAAGGTCATGGACATGGCTGTGAAGGTGGGGGCACCCATTATCGGGCTCAACGATTCCGGCGGGGCCCGGATCCAGGAAGGGGTGGACTCCCTGGCCGCCTATGGCGAGATTTTTCACCGCAATGTCCGGGCCAGCGGCGTGGTCCCCCAGATATCATGCATCATGGGGCCTTGTGCCGGCGGGGCCGTCTACAGCCCGTCCATTACCGATTTCGTGTTCATGGTCCAGGACTCTTCCTACATGTTTGTCACCGGCCCCAACGTGGTGAAAACCGTGACCCACCAGGAGATTACATCCGAAGACTTAGGCGGCGCGGGCGTCCATGCGACAAAAAGCGGGGTGGCCCACTTCACCGCCCCCAACGATATCCTGTGTCTGCGGGAGATCCGCCGGCTCATCAGCTACCTGCCCTCCAACAGCCGGCATCGGCCTCCCATCCTGGATCTGCGGGACCCGGCGGACCGCATCGACCCGGCCCTGGATTTCCTGGTGCCGGAAAATCCCAGCCAGGCCTATGACATGAACGTGCTGATCCACAGCATCCTGGATGGGGCTGAATTCATGGAGATCCAGCCGGATTTCGCCCGGAACATCATCTGCGGATTCGGCCGCATGGGCGGCCAGACCGTGGGCCTGGTGGCCAACCAGCCGGCGGTGCTGGCCGGTGCGCTGGACACGGAAGCTTCGTTCAAGGCCGGACGGTTCGTTCGTTTCTGTGACGCGTTCAACATCCCCCTGATCGCCCTGGTGGATGTCCCGGGATTCATGCCCGGCCCGGACCAGGAGCACGGGGGGATCATCCGCCACGGGGCCAAACTGCTCTATGCCTTTACCGAGGCGACGGTACCGCGCATCTCAGTGATTGTGCGCAAGGCTTACGGCGGGGCCTACCTGGTGATGAATTCCAAACATATCCACTGCGACGTGAACTATGCCTGGCCCACCGCTGAAATTGCGGTGATGGGTCCCAAAGGCGCGGTGGAGGTGATCCACCGCAAAGAGATTCAGACATCCGCGGACCCGGAAACCGTACTCCATGACAAAATGGAACAGTACCGCCGCACCTTTGCCAATCCGTTTCTGGCCGCCCAGCGGGGCTATATCGATGACGTGATTTTCCCCAGAGACACGCGGCACCGGCTGATAAGAACCCTTCAGGTGCTTGAGGGCAAAACCGCCAAAGGACCTGACCGGAAACACGGAAACATCCCTTTGTGAGGTGCACCATGTTCGATACCATTTTAATCGCCAACCGGGGGGAGATCGCCGTGCGGATCATCCGCACCTGCAAACGCCTGGGCATCCGGACCGTTGCGGTCTATTCGGATGCCGACACCCGCAGTCTGCACCGGCAGATGGCCGATGACGCCGTGTATATCGGCAACGCCCCGGCCACGGAATCCTACCTGAACCCGGAAAAAATCCTGTCTGCGGCCAAAGACTCCGGAAGCCGGGCCATTCATCCCGGTTACGGATTTTTATCGGAAAACACCGGGTTTGCCGAATCGATCCAGGCCGCCGGCCTGACATTCATCGGTCCGCCCTCCAAGGCCATCGCCCTGATGGGGGACAAGATCGCTTCCAAAGCCCTGGCAATCAAAGCCGGAGTGCCGGTCATCCCCGGGCATGGCCAGGCCCTCAAGGATGCGGACGAGGCATTGTCCATGGCCCGGGACATCGGATACCCGGTGCTGCTCAAGCCGGCGGCCGGGGGCGGGGGCAAGGGCATGCGCATCGTGGCCGATCCGAATCAGATGGCCGATGCCCTGTCTGCCAGCCGCCAGGAAACCCGCAAGGCGTTCGGAGATACCCGGATTTTCATGGAACGGTATATCCAGCAGCCCCGGCATGTGGAGATCCAGGTGCTGGCGGATACCTTCGGGAATGTCATCTTTCTGGGAGAACGGGAATGCTCCATCCAGCGGCGGTACCAGAAAATCATCGAAGAATCCCCGTCTCCGGGGGTAAGTTCTGACCTGCGGCAGCGCATGGGCCAGGCAGCCTGCGACCTGGCCCGCCAGGCCGGGTATGTCAATGCGGGCACAGTGGAGTTTGTACTGGCGCCTGACGGCGAATTTTATTTTCTGGAAATGAACACCCGGCTCCAGGTGGAGCACCCGGTCACTGAAATGGTCACCGGGCTGGATCTGGTGGAACTGCAGCTGCGCATCGCCGCCGGAAATCCGTTGCCCTTTGGCCAGGACGGGGTAAACGTCTCCGGCTGGGCCATGGAAGCCCGCATCTGCGCTGAAGACCCGTCCCGGGGATTTACCCCGGCCACCGGCATGATCACCCGGTACGCCGCACCCCGGGGAGACACCGTGCGGGTGGACAGCGGCGTGGATACCGGCAGCAAGATCGGGGTCCATTACGATTCCATGCTGGCCAAGGTGATCTGCCACGGAAAAGACCGGGAAGCGGCCCGGATCGCTCTGATCGAAGCCCTTAACGGATATCATATCGAAGGGGTGGTCACCAACATCGATTTTGCCAACAGTGTGCTTTGTCAGCCGGCATTTGCCGCAGGTGAACTGGATACCGGGTTCATCGACCGCCATTTTGACGGTCACCTGCCCCTGTTCCCTCCGGATGAGCGTCATCTGAAGCTGTCTGCCCTGACAGCCGCCCTGGTGTATCACGTCCGCAACATCCTGGTCAGAGAATCGGTCAAATCCATGGTTACCCGCATTGGCGGTGGAAAAGGTACCTCCGGCGCCCACCACTATGTGGTCAGATCACAAACCGATGTGTATGAGATACAGATGGAGAAAGAGCCGGACGGAAACCGGTGGACCATTGATGTCAATAAGGACCGGATGTCGGTGGAATCTCCGGACTTTGAATTCTACCGCCGCCGCCTCAAGCTGAAAATCAACGACCGGTATCACCGGTTCCGGCTGCGCTATGACCGCTCATTTTTCTGGATCGCCTTCTGCGGCCTCACCCGGCTGTACGAAGTGTACCGCCCTGAAGAATGGGAACTGATCGTGCACATGCCTGTCCGAAAAGACGTGCTGCCGTCCGATGAACTGCCTTGCCCCATGCCCGGTCTGGTGGTGGAGGTGCCGGTGAAAAAAGGGGACTGTGTCACCCGGGGACAGAATTTGGTCACCCTGGAATCCATGAAAATGGAAAGCGGCGTGGCCTCTCCCGTGGACGGCATGATCGCCGAGGTCCGGGTGAAAAAAGGGGATGCCGTGGATGCCGGGGATGTGCTGATGCGGTTCATGAAGGATGAAACCTGCCCCATCAAGGCAACCCCTTAGGAATGATCCGATACCGCACGATATACCGACCTGTTGTTTTACCGGTCTGACAGACGCCGGTCATAGATCGCTTTGACCGCATCGGTCATCTCCTTGAACCGGTCGGCCGGCACGTGGGATTTTTTCTCCTGCAGGGTCAGGCGATGGACTGCCTGGCGAAGGGTGATATAGGCTTTCTGAAGCGTGCCGCTTTCTTCTGCCGAGATCAATCCTTCACAGCTCAGCCCTTCCAGGAGCCGGATATTGTCGGTCCACACTGTGACATCCGGATGATCAGCTCCATGCTTCAGGGTTAAGAACTGCACCAGAAATTCGATGTCCACGATGCCGCCGTATCCCTGTTTAAGGTCGAACAGGCCGGGTTCCGGTTTCAGGCGCTGGGTGCGCATGCGTTCGCGCATCTCCCTGACCGCCTGCTTCAGTTCATCTTCCGGCCGGGGGGTACACAGAATTTTTTGGCGGATACCATCGAACCGGGCCATCAGAGATCGGTCTCCGGTAATGGGCCGGGCCCGGATCAGGGCCTGGTGCTCCCAGGTCCAGGCTTCGCTTTTCAGATATGCTTCAAACGTTTCGATATGAGAGACGATCATACCGGAATCCCCGCCCGGCCGCAGCCGCATGTCGGCCCCGTACAAGGTGCCGGCCGGGGTGTGCATGGTCAGGGCGTGGATAATGCGCCGGCCCAAGTTGGCATAGAATCCGACCGTATCGATGGACCGCTCTTTGCCGCGGGTTTCTCCGGGTTGCCCCTGGTACAGAAACACCAGATCCAGGTCGGATTTGTATCCCATTTCCAGTCCGCCCACCTTGCCGTAGGCCACGATGGCGAACCCGCAATGATCGATGCCGTCTCCGGCCAGATCCGGCGGCACCCCGTATCGGGTCGCGACGATGTGCCAGGCGATGCGCAGCACCCGGGCCAGGACGGTTTCCGCAATATAGGTGAGATGATCACTGACCTTCATCAACGGATAATTCCCGCTTACATCCGCGGCTGCCACCCGCAGGGTGTTGACCTGGCGGAAAATGTTCAATTCTTCAAGTAGAAACTCCAGGTCATGGGGATCGATCTTGGCCATCCGGACCGCCATTTCATTTTCCAGGGCCGCTTTTTTCGGCGGCGCGTACAAGGTGGCCGGGTGCATGAGTTCATCCAGCAGCACCGGGTGGCTGGCCAGAAAAGAGATGATCCAGGGACTTTTTTCAGCCAGGGTGACCAGGGTGTCCAGTGCCTGGGTATTCTCGATAAGCAAAGACAGATAGGTGGTCCGGCGCTCGATGGTGA
>JBFLKI010000230.1:0-5531 GCA_040883135.1 Desulfotignum sp.
AGCACCTGTTTGCCCTGGGCCATGAACTCAACCACATAAGGTTCCGCCAGAAAGCACAGAAAGGATTCGGCATCGGCCAGTCCCCGGGACACCCAGATGAACGACACATACCGGTTCCGGTACCGGGCCTTGAATTCGATGCCGATGCGCAGGTCGATCTCCATGATCTTAGCCGCTTCAATGAGTTCCAGGGCAAACCGGGGTTCGATATAGTGATAATAGATGACCCGCAGCCGCCGGATTCCTTTGATCCAGGCATCCATGATCAGATGGGTGGGGGATTTTCTGCCCGAGGTGTTGGCATCATGCACATGGTCGTCAAAGGTGATCTGGTTCCATTCTTCGGGCATTTCCAGAAGATGATAGTGTGCCAGCAGTCTGCGCACCACCCGGGGCTTGCCGAACGCCGCCAGCCGGAAGGTATGGGCCAGGTTCAACTGGCGTATATGATCGTCTTTGGCCCGGACCAGCTCCTTCATGATCTGCAGAAGCACCCGGGCGGTATTTTTGGGCATGGGGCCGTCTGCCGTGTCCAGCACTTCAGATTTCAACGCCATCAAGGCTGCCAGCCGGTGTTCAATGCTCCCCCGCTCCATGGATTCCAGCAGGCTGACAATGGCATAGGCGGTGTGAAGGCCTTTGGATTCCGCCATTTCCTTGATGCCCAGGGGATGAAAAAACCGGTAGTAGAGTTTCCGGACATACCCCGGCCGACCATCCGCGTCATACACGGAAGTGACAATCCGGATCAGCTCATGGTCCCGGGAATCGAAAAATAGGGCGTCAAATTTGGTCAAATCAGTCATTTCAGTCGATCATATCTCCGCAGCCGGATTTAATCAATATCCAGATCCTGAGTTTCTATGATCAGCTCATATTCTCCCCCTTCGGGCATCCGTTTGACGGCAAATCCCAGTTTTTTGCCCAGTTTGAGCATCTGGGTGTTTTCCGAAAGTACGCAGCCCATGATGTGCCGGATGCCCATCTGCCGGGCCGCTTTCAGGCATTGGGTCAACAGCGAGGATCCGATGCCCTTGCCCTGCCAGTCGTCACTGATGGCGATGGCAAATTCCGCCTGGGTTTTGTCTGGAAACAAAATGATCCGACAGACGCCGACCATTGTCTGGCTGGCATTGTTTCCCATGAGCGCCACCAGGGCGATCTCCCGGTCATAATCGATCTGGGTCAACTTGATAAGCATGTCCCTGGACAGCTCTTTCAAAGGAGAGAAAAACCGCATGTATCTGCTTCGGGATGACAGGGAATGAAAATGGTCGATCAGCAGATCTGCATCGCTGGGCCGGATGGGTCGTATGAAAAACGGTTGACCGTCCACGGTTTCCCCACGGGTTTCATATTGCCAGGGGTAAGAGCTGATGATCAGATGCATCGGGGACGGTGTCTGTGCCGGTGCGAGATACACCCGGGCGTCTACGGCGGTCAGAACACCGTTTCTCACCATGAGCGGGTTGATGTCCAGGGCCTCGATTTCCGGAAAATCGGTCACCAGCCTTCCAGTCCGGATTAGCAGTTCCTCCAGCAGTCCTATATCGACGGGCAGAATATTTCTGAAACCCTTGAGCACGGCCGCAATTTTTGTTTTTCCGATCAAATGATCTGCAAGCATGCGGTCCAATGGCGGCAGCCCCATGGATATGTCTTTGAACACCTCGGTCAACACGCCGCCCAAGCCGAAAAGGATCACCGGGCCGAAATGGGGATCTTTTCTGGCCCCGAGGATCAGTTCGACATCGGGCCGCGGTGCCATCGCCTGAACCGTGACACCGGAGATGTGTGCGCCAGGGAAATGCTGTCCGGCATCTGCCATGATCTGTCTGTAAGCAGCGGTGACATCTTGGGCGTTTCTCAAATCCAGGGCCACGCCGTTGCAGTCTGATTTGTGAGGGATGTCTTTGGAACAGATTTTCAACACCACGGGGAACCCTGTCTGTTCCGCGATTTCCAGGGCCGCTTCTTCCGTGTCGGCAATCTGCGTGTCGTTGACCGGGATGCCATAGGCATCCAACAGGGCTTTGGCGGTATTTTCAAGAAGACAGGGGTTCTTTTGCGCCAGTGCGGTTTCAATGATATTTCCAGCGGTTTCCCGATGGATGATCAATCTGGTGTCCGTGCGGATGGGGATCTGGGTCAGCCGTTCGATATTTTTGCCATATTCATACAGGTTTCTGAATGCCCGGACCGCCCGTTCCGCAGAATCATAGGTGACAATTCCGGCCTGATTGAATACGTCCCTGGCTTTTGTCACATTGTCGCCACCGATCCAGGCGGTGAATACCGGACAGGGAACATTTTTCAGATGAGGAACCAGAAGTTCGGCCAGAATACGGGTATCCACGGTGCCGGCCGGAGAACAGATCAACAGCAGGGCGTCGGTTTCCGGATCAGCCGCACAGATGTTCACCGTGTCGGCATACACGGACGCCGGGGTGTCCCCCAGAATATCCACCGGGTTCCCCCGGCTCCAATTATCAGGCAGCAATTCATTGAGCCGGTCCAGGGTGGTCTGTGACAATCGGGTCGGCTCCATGTTGAAAGAGGCCAGGGCATCGGCAGCCATGACGCCAGGGCCACCGGCATTGGTGATGATGGTCATGCCGCTTCCTTTGGGTCGGCGCTGTTTTGCTAGAAATTCGACACAGTCGAACATCTCCTCGAATTCCGTAACCCGAAGAATACCTGCCCGCTGGAAGGCAGTATCATACAGCACGTCTTCTTCGGCCATGGCTCCGGTGTGGGATGCCGCTGCCCGGGCCCCGGCCCGGGACCTTCCGGATTTAAGGACAATGACGGGCTTGATGCGGGATACGGCCCGGGCCGCACTCATGAAATTGCGGATATTGGCAATGCTTTCCATATACATTACAATACTTCCCACAGACCTCTGAGAACCCAGATAATCGATCATGTCGGCAAAATCGACGTCCACCATGGAACCGAGATTGGCAAAATGGCTGAACCCCACGTTCTTTCGAAAGGCCAGATCCAGCACTGAAGTACACACGGCCCCGCTCTGGGACAGGAAAGCAATATTGCCGGGCAGTGGTAGAAGATGAGCAAAACTTGCATTCAGGGAGATGGCAGTGTTGATGATACCGAGACAGTTGGGGCCGATGACTCTGATGTCGGATTTTCGTGCAGCCGACATGATATCTTCTTCTATGGCCTGTCCCCGGACACCGGTTTCCCGTCCCCCGGAGGATACCACCACAGCCCCGGAAATTTCTTTTTTGCCGCAGTCATCTATCAGGTCCGGCACCATCTTGATCGGGGTGGCGATCACCGCCAGGTCCACCACCCCATCAATATCCTGAACACGCTCAGCGCATGGAAGATCAAACAGTTTTTTATGCCGGGGATTCACTGGAAAGACATCATATTTTCCTTTACCAGCCATCAGATTTTTCATGATGGCATTGCCCACGGAACCCTTTTCGTCACTGGCCCCGATGACTGCCACACCTTTCGGGTTGAACAGCCGGTTCAGGAGATGGGTACTCATTATGGCACCATCCATACTGTCAGATGCTGTGCCCCGTGGATGACTTTCCATGGGACCCGGCCGATTTCAAAACCGCTGTAATCTGAAATTCCTCTTCGGCCGAAAACAACAGTGTCGCAGTTTTCCTTATCAGCCGTTTTAACTATGGCATCAGCACGGCTTTGTTCCCCTTTGATGGATTTAAAGGAAATGTTTTTTTCCGGGATGTTCGCACGTTTAAATATATCTGTGATCTCTCCAACCATATCATTGATTCCTTTTTCCAGCTCTCCGTTGATGGTATCGAACTCGGGAACTCCTCTGATTACCGAGCACAGAAAAATTCTGCAATCAGAGTCCTTGACAAAGTCTGCCGTATATTCAGCAGCCCGTAAAGATCCTTTAGATCCGTCAATGGCGATGCAAAGGCGGTGATTCACCATCTGGTTTCCCGCCAGAAAAATCGGCAGGCAGTCTGTTTTTTCTACCAGCCGGGTGGAAACACTTCCCATAACCAGCGGAAGAAACTGCTGCGCACCTCCCCGCCGCCGGATCACCAGTGCATCATATCCTTTCCGAGCTTCATCCAGAATATCCTGTGCAATCCCATGTTTTCTCTGTGCAATCATGGTATGGACGGCGTCAGGTTGATATCCTGCATCGATAAGCCTGGCCTTTGCAGTTTCCATAAATGCTTCCATTTGTGACCGGTATCCGTATTCCCATGCCATCATGCGCGAGGCGGCACTGTAACTGGATGGATCTTTTCTCAGGTCATAATAGCACTGGGGAACCCGGGAGATAATGTTGTGCAGGACCAGTTCCTTTTTGAGGAAAGGTTTGAAGGTGCATAGATATGTAATGGTTCTGAAAGCTTTTTGAGAACCGTCCAGGGCCACCAGCAATCTGTTTTTATTTTCTGACATACCCCCCCCTCCTTTTTTATATAGTTTGACATTGTCAGGAACGGATACTCATCACCGGGACAGGCGAGTGCCGAAACAGTTTCTCCGCCACAGATCCAAAAAGAAATTCCTTGATATTGGTCCGTCCTTTGGGCCCGAAGACAAGGAAATCCGCATTTTCTCTTTTAACAGCTTTCAGAATCTCCACATGGGGCACCCCATGGCCGATGCGGATTTTTACCGGCATATCATCCATCTCGGGAATGCCTTTAATCAGGGTTTTCAATTTCATTTTCCGGCGGTCCATCTCTTCCCCCAGGAATTTGGCCAGGTCAAAGGCGTTGGGATGCTCGGCATTGACCGCTTTTTCCATGGCATCAATCTGCTTCTGGTTGATGATATTGATCAATACCATTTTTGCCCGGGTCAGGTTTGCGGTTTCCACGGCATATGCCAGTGTGTCCTGGGAATATCCTGAGAAGTCGATGGCCACCACCATTTTTGAGATAATTTGAGGTTGTTTGTTCATTGCGGTGTCCTCCCCAGTTTGAATTTTTCAGGATCTCTGACACAGACCACCGGCACGGTGGCGTGCCGGAACACTTTTTCCGCCGCACTGCCGAACAATACCCGGGAAAGGTTTCCCCGGCCCTTGTTGGCGATCACAATCAGATCGACATTTTCGGCTTCTGCCGTTTTCAGAATCCGCTCGTAAGGGATCCCGGTTTCCACGAGCAGGTGCATTTTGGACTTGTGTTCAAAGAATTGATCCATGGCCAATTGCTTCAACTGCTGGTGACGGTCTTTATTCCAGTCCTTGATGCAGTCATCTACGCTCAGCATCACCGGTCCCTGGGCGGGAAAATATCCCACCGCCATTCGGATGCCGTTGATGTCCCGCTGGTTGATGACGTTGAGCAGCACAATCTCCATGTCAGGCGCCGACGCCAGGCCCACGGCATAGGTTACCACCAGAGAACTGTATTCTGAAAAATCGACGCATGCCAGGATTTTTTTTATTTTTCGGTTCATGGGATGTCTCCTGTACCTGATTGAAACATTAAAAAATTTTTCTGTATCCCTGGGACAGATCCGCCGCATAATACAGGTGTTCGATTTCACGGAAA
>JBFLKI010000231.1:0-11114 GCA_040883135.1 Desulfotignum sp.
CCGGAGGTGGCCCTGGCCGGGGTGCCAGCCGGAGAACCTCTTTTTGCCGCTGACCGGGAGGGGGCAGCCGATCCTCTGGCGGCAGGGGTTCCAGCGCCGGAGGGCGGTTTCTCATCCGCTGACCGGTGCCGGCCGGCCGCCGACAGAATCTGGCTGAAATTCTTGTAGAACGCGACGGGCTGGCCGGGGTCCAGAAACAGCATCCGGTGGCACACCCGGTCCATGAGATACCGGTCATGGGACACGATCACCACGGCACCGGGAAATTCTGTGATGCGCTGCTCCAAGACCTCCAGGGACAGGATGTCCAGATCGTTTGTGGGCTCGTCCAGCAGCAGCACATCCGCAGGCTGCAGCATCAGGTTGGCCAGAACGATCCGGGCTTTTTCCCCGCCGGACAATCGCTGCACCGGCATGTCCAGCTGATCCGGCATGAACAGGAACCGTTTGGCCCAGGTCACCACATGCACGCTTTTCCCCTGAAAATTGACCGAATCCCCGCCGGCCGGGTTCAAGGCTTCCCTCAACAGGCTGTCCGGATCCAGGCGGGACCGGTGCTGATCAAACACCGCCACTTTCAACCCGTCCGCCCATTTCACCGTACCCTGGTCCGGCTCGATTTTCTTTTCTAAAAGAGACAGAAACGTGGATTTTCCGGATCCGTTGACGCCCACCACGCCCAGACAGAATCCCGGCCCCAGCTCGAACGTGATGCCGGAAAACAGCGGCCGGCCCTCAAATCCCTTTGTCAGGTTGTGCACCTGGATCAGTTTCCGGGTCTGGCGGCCGGTGCCGGTGAAATCCATGTCCACACGGGCGACCTGGCGATTCCGTTGCCTGAGCGCGTCCAGGGCCTGGCGCAGCCGCTGGGCCTGATCGATGCGGAACCTGGCTTTGGTGGACCGTGCCTTGGCCCCCTGTCGCAGCCATTCATCCTCTCTGCGCATTTTGCTGGTCAAAGAGGCCTGCTGTTTTTCCTGGGCGGTCAGAAACCGGGTGCGCTCCTGTTCAAACATCCGGTATCCGCCCTGGATTTTGAAATACCCTTTGGGATAATATCGGGCAATCTCCATGGTGCCGGTACAGGTCGCTTCCAGAAACGCCCGGTCATGGCTCACCACCATGAATGAAAACGTTGCGGCCGCCAGGATCTGTTCGAGCCAGAGGATTCCGTGAATATCCAGGTGGTTGGTGGGTTCGTCCAGCAGCAGCAGGTCCGGGTCCATGCACAGGGACCGTGTGATGGCCAGCCGTTTTCTCCATCCACCGGACAGGGTGCTCACCTGGGCGTTTGTATCTACAAATCCCCCTTTGCCCACGGCCTGACTGACCCGGCGGTGCCGCTCCCGCTCATCCATGGGCAGGTCCGCCAGGCTGTCGAAAAGCACGGCCTCCACGGTTTTTTCCGGGTTCAGCCGGTCTTCCTGGGGCAGATAGATGGTGCGGCAGGCTCTGTGAATCACGATCTCCCCGGCATCCGGCAGGGTCTCTCCGGTAATGAGCCTGAGCAGCGTGGATTTGCCGCTGCCGTTACTGCCGATCAATCCTAAGTGTTCTCCGGCCTTGAAATCCACACTCAATGCCGAAAACAGGGTGTCGTCGCCATAGGTTTTGGACACATCGGACAAGGTAAACAAAACGGTCATAACACCACCTGACAAGGCTACCGGGACGTCCGGATACGCCGGTACACCCGGATCATTTTGATGACAAACGTGACCGCCAGGGCCGCACTGATCAGCATTACAAAGCTGGCGGCAAAAAATGTCATGATAAAGGTAAACGGATCTTCAAGACGGTAGGCAGCCACCAGCAGGTCCAGGCCGAACACCAGAAAGAATACCGACACCAGCAGCAGCAGGATCTGCAATATCCACCACGTATATTTCATCTGAATCCGGACACCTGATTTTAGGGGTTGCTGACAAAAAAATGTGCTGCTCACCTTACCGGTTGACGCAAAAAAAATCAAATCAATATTGATTATTCATCCCGGGTTCCTATAATAAGGTCATCAAACCAATTCCAACCCCGGGAGAAACGGCATTCATGAGAGTACTGCTGGTGGAAGATGACGAAAAGATCACCCGTTTCGTGGAAAAAGGACTGATTTCCGCAGGGTTTGCCGTGGATACGGCAGCCACAGGCCCCCAGGGGTTTGAAAACGCGTTTGATACCTCCTATGACACCCTGATCATCGATATCATGCTGCCGGAAATGGACGGGTTCACCCTGATCAAAAAAATCCGGCACCACGACAACAACACCCCCATCATCGTGCTCAGCGCCCGGGGACGGGTGGATGACCGGGTCAAGGGGCTCGAGGCCGGGGCGGACGATTATCTGACCAAACCGTTTGCCTTTTCCGAGCTGCTGGCCCGGGTGCAGGCCCTGATACGGCGGGCCGGCAATGTCACCGATCCGGTGGTTCTCACCTGCAGCGATCTGACCATGGATGTGGTAAAGCGTCGGGTGTCCCGGGGCAACGACGTCATCGAACTCCAGCCGTTGGAGTTTTCCCTGCTGGAATACCTGCTGAGAAACAAAAACCGGGTCGTCTCCAAAACCATGATCATGGAACATGTGTGGAATTATCATTTCGACCCCATGACCAATGTGGTGGAAGCCCGGATCTGCCGGCTGAGGGACAAGATCGACAACGACTATCCTTCCCGGTTGATCCATACGGTGAGGGGTGCCGGATATGTGATCAAAGATGACGATGCCTGATCTGTTCAGGACCATCCGTTTCCGGCTGACGTTGTGGTTCACGGGTGTTTTTTCCGTATCCGCGGCCGTGGCGTTCATTCTGTTTTACTACCTGGCGGTGCAGACCCTTCAGGACCAGATCGATGAGGAACTGCTGGACCAAGCGTCTCAGTTTTCCTCGGTTATCCGCCAGAGCGGTCTGCGGGGCGCCGGCAATCTGGCTGCGATGGAAGCCAAGGCCGCCGGGGAAAAAATTATTTTCTTCCGGCTTCTGTATCCCACCGGTGAGGTGTTCGCGTCTTCCCACATGTCCTACTGGAAAGATATTCAGGTGGACCAGGCCATGCTGGACCGGCTGATGGAAAAAAAATCCCCCGTGTTTGACACCCGCCTGATGGACAACAACCACAAGGCCCGTATTTTATATGCCTTTGTGGCCAGAAACGCGATTTTACAGACCGGCATCACCATGGAATCCCAGTCCCGGCTGCTCAGTGCGTTCAAACGGGTGTTCATGGTGGCCATGGGGTTTATCGTGGGTTTTTCCGCATTGTCCGGGTGGTTTCTGGTCCAGAAAGCTCTGTCCCGGGTGGACACCATCACCCGCACCGCCGACAGCATCACCGGATCCAGCCTTCAAAAACGGGTTCCGGTCACCGGCAGCAAGGACGAGCTGGATCACCTGGCCGGCACCTTCAACCGGATGCTGGATCGGATTGAATCCCTGGTCAGCGGGATCCGGGAGATGGGCGACAACATGGCCCATGACCTGAAAAGCCCGGTCACCCGCATCCGGGGGGTGGCGGAAATGACCCTTCTGCAGGGAGAAACCCTGGAAGAATTTCATACCATGGCCGCCAACACCATCGAGGAAGCGGACCGGCTGCTGGACATGATCAACACCATGCTGGTGATCTCCCGGACCCAGGCAGGGGAGGGGGACTTGCACTTTGAACCCCTGGACCTGACCCGGATGATCCAGGCGGCGTGCGACCTGTTCGCGCCGGTGGCCGAGGACAGGGACCTCACGTTTTCCTGTGCTGTGCCGGGCCGGTTCGAGGTACAGGCGGATGTGGACATGCTTCAGCGGGCGTTTTCCAATCTTCTCGACAATGCCATCAAATACACGCACCCGGGGGGCCGGATCCGGGTGGACGTCATCCGGAAAACCGGTTCACTGCTGGAAATTCAGGTGACCGATTCCGGGCCGGGCATCCCTGCTGACCTGCACGAGCGGATTTTTGACCGGTTCTTCCGGGCGGAGTCTTCCCGAACGAGCCCGGGCAGCGGGCTGGGCCTGTCGTTTGCCAGGGCCATCACCCGGGAGCACGGCGGGGACATTCAGGTGGTCAGCAGCCCGGACCATGGGGCCTGTTTCATTATGACATTGCCATATTGTAATTTTCAGGTCATTTAAAAATCATCTTTCTGTATTATACTATCTTCCAAAAAGAAAACACCGGGGTGAACTCCGGGGTTTCCAGTTTTTTTAACCGCGAATTCAAACCAAGGAGAGTATCATGAAACACGTCAAACAAACGCATCTCATTGTCATGTTGCTGATGGGTGTTTTTATGCTGACGTCCCTGCCGGTGTGGGCCGCCAAAACGCAACACATGATCCCGGCCAGTTTTTCCGAGCTGGCGGAAGCAGCCAAACCGGGCGTTGTCAATATCCAGACCGTTAAAACCGTTCAGGGCGGCGGACGGGTGTTTCAGCATTTTTTCGGGAGCCCGTTCGGGAACCGGGAAGGCCTGGAGGATTTCTTTGCCCCGTTTTTGAACCCCCAGCCCCAGAACCGGAAGGAACAGAGCCTGGGCTCGGGATTCATCATTTCCAAAGACGGGTATATCGTGACCAATAATCACGTGATCAAAGGGGCTGACCAGATCAAGGTGATTCTTCATGACAAAACAGAACATGAGGCGGAAATCGTGGGCACCGATCCCATGACCGACCTGGCACTGATCAAGGTGGATGCCAAAAACCTGCAGCCGTTGAAATTCGGCAAATCCAGAGACTCGGAGATCGGTTCCTGGGTGGTGGCCATCGGCAGTCCCTTCGGGCTGGAACAGACCGTAACCGCCGGGATTATTTCCGCCAAAGGACGGATTATCGGGTCTGGCCCCTATGACGATTTCATCCAGACCGACGCTTCCATCAACCCGGGCAACAGCGGCGGACCTTTGCTGAACCTGGACGGTGAGGTCATCGGGATCAACACCGCCATTGTGCGGTCCGGCCAGGGGATCGGGTTCGCCATTCCCTCGGATCTGGCCACCGGCATTATCGACCAGCTCATCGAGACGCGCCAGGTGTCCAGAGGCTGGATGGGGGTCGCGATTCAGAACATCACACCGGAACTGGCAAAATACTACGGCATCGGCGACACCGGCGGGGTGTATGTGGCCAAGGTGTATGAAGACAATCCCGCCCATGAGGCCGGCATCCAGGAAGGGGATGTCATTGTCGAGGTCAACGGCAAAAAGATCGACAGCTCCCGGGACCTGACCCTCACGATTGCCAATCTCAAAGTGGATGAAACCGTGGATGTGAAGATCATCCGGGAAGGCAAGGAAAAAATCGTCCCGGTCACGCTCGGCCAACGTCCGGCTCAGGATCCGGAAGTGCTGGCATCCCTGGAGGACTTTGACAGTTTCGGTTTCAAATTCAAGGAAATGGATGCTGACACGGCCCGGCAGCTGGGCTATCCGTCCGAAATCAAAGGGTTGATCGTCATGGAAATCAAACCGGAGTCCCCGGCCGAAGACTCCGGGGTCCGGACCGGAGATCTGCTCATGGAGCTCAACCGTCAGCGGATCACGGACCTCACATCCTATCATGAGATGCTATCCCGCATCGAAAAAGGCCGGACCGTGCAGCTGCTGTTCCGGCGGGGCAACAGCCAGGTGTATGTGGTCAGCTTTGAAAAGTAACCGTTCTCATCCTGACTGACCAATCAAAACCCCCTTCCGGCAGATCTGTATTGCAGGAAGGGGGTTTTCGACCATTAGGGAAACAGCTATCGGTTGAAGGGAAAAATGGATCACAAAGAGAGGTAAAATTTTTAAAATGAATGGGTGTGGCTCAATTTTAATGACCGTTTACAAATGGATAAGCGCTACTCAAAACGGGGTGTTACCCTATGAAATAGCCGGGAATAACTTCCTGAAACTGGTTGGAAATTACATTCCCCTTCCCCAAAGAAGGGTTCCGGTCTAATGAAGTCCATTTTGATCTGTTTCCGCCCTTCCGTCTGTCTTTTCCACTTCTTTTCTCTCTGCCAGTATATCCGGGGTCAAGATTTAATATTCTTCGATCCATTGAACATCGCTTTATAAATTTTTTTCGTACCATGGAATTTCCCCCCTTTTTTGGTTGGTATTTAAGGAAATTTTCTCCAATGGAAAGAGCCCTTCCTTTACTATTCGAAAATAAACAATTGGAGAAATACTCTGCCGATGGATAGAAAAACAGCGATCTGAACGATTAATGGGAGCATCTTTATATACGGCAATGCCGTACAAACCATTCAGAGATAACGCAGGAAGCATGGAAGGATAGTCGCTTCTATTTGCAGATTGATTCATTATCTCTCCTTTTTACAAAAATTTAGTGCCTGACCAAATGATGGAATTCTCTTAAACCAACCTATTCACAATTCATACCAGGACCCCAAAAAAAATCATTTATGCCATCTCCGGCTTTTATAATAATTTATGAATCATTTTTTTTAAAAAAGGTCACTTTTCTTTACAAGTTGTAAAAAATATCGACACTAACCTTTATTTTTTTCAGACATAAACTCTACTATAAGGAAGGAGCGCTGAGGGTGAAGCGAAATACGGTCGGTAAGGTTAGGATATAATTTCTAAATACGCCCTTTTTTGCACCCTGTCAACTGGAATTCTGAATCTATTAAATTTTTTAAATTTGATTCATTTGACGTCATTTGACTCATGTTTTAAAGAATGTGCCTCATCGACAATGGGTGTTCAGTATTACCAAACGACGGCCTCTACCCTGGTGTGAAAATTGCTATAAAAATTTCAGACCCTTCTTTTGAACAGAAATTACTGAGGTCCTGACAATTGTGCTGTTGTTTTATTCGAAAAAGCCGGTAGTCGGCGCTAAGAACGACTGCTTTTCATTTCCGTTATGACAGGACGATCTGTCATTTGGATTTATGAAAAACAGAATTTTTTAAAAAAATAAACTGCGAGTAAAGCCATGACAAAAGCAGATCTTAACGAAAAATTCGTTCTCTGGTTTGACGAAGTGGATATGGAGGATGTGTCCTTGGTAGGCGGCAAGAATGCTTCACTTGGGGAGCTGTACCAAAACTTGACACCCAAAGGCATAAGAATCCCAAACGGTTTTGCCGTGACAGCCTATGCATATCATTACCTGCTTGAGCATTCCGGAATTAAAAAATCAATTGAAGATGCCTTAAAAAAATTAAACATAAAGGATATAGACAGTTTAACCGAATGCGGACATAAGATTCGTTCCGCCATCCTGGGTGCTGAATTTCCCATTGAGTTGAGGGAGGCTATTTTAGAAGCCTACCACAAAATGGAAGAACTATATGATGGAAAAGACGTTGATGCGGCGGTAAGGAGTTCGGCAACCGCGGAAGATCTGCCGGATGCTTCTTTTGCCGGGCAGCACGAAACCTTTTTAAATGTAAAGGGCGATTTCCATATCCTGGATGCCTGCCGAAGGTGCTTTGCCTCGCTTTTTACAAACCGGGCAATTTCATATCGTGAAGATAAAAAATTTGATCACTTGTCCGTTGGGCTTTCCATCGCCGTGCAAAAAATGGTGCGCAGTGATCTGGGAAGTTCCGGTGTGATGTTTTCAATTGATACAGAGAGCGGTTTTAGGGATGTGGTGCTGATCAACGCTGCATACGGGCTTGGAGAGAATGTGGTTCAGGGTGCGGTGAATCCCGATGAATTTTACGTATTTAAACCGACGTTAAAAGAAAAAAAACGACCGATTTTAAGCAAAAAACTGGGAACAAAAAAAATCAAAATGATTTATGCCCATGAAGGGAAAAGCCAGGTTAGAAACGTCAAGGTTCCTTTTAAGGACAGGGAACGGTTTTCGATAACAGATGATGACATTTTACAGCTTGCCGAATGGGCGGTTGTGATTGAAGATCATTATTCTAAAAAAGCGGGGTACTTCAAGCCCATGGATATGGAGTGGGCAAAAGACGGGAAGACAGGAGAATTATTTATTGTCCAGGCCCGTCCTGAAACGGTAATCTCACAAAAAGATGTTACCCAGATAGAAGAATATGTGCTTAAGGAGAAAGGGGATGTGCTGGCAAAAGGGTCTCCTGTGGGATCAAGAATCGGATCAGGCAAGGCCCATGTGATTGAAGAGGCTTCTGAAATAAAAGCGTTTGAAAAAGGTGAAGTTCTGGTAACGGACATGACAGACCCTGATTGGGAACCCATTATGAAAATTGCCTCAGCCATCGTAACAAATCGTGGCGGGCGGACCTGCCATGCAGCGATTATTTCCCGAGAACTTGGGATTCCCTGTGTGGTGGGTTGTAATACTGCAACCGAAAAAATTAAAACACAACGGGAAATAACGGTTTCCTGTTCTGAGGGAGAAGTTGGCATCGTTTATGATGGAATTTTACCATTTGAAATTCGAAAAACAGATCTCAAGCGCCTTAAGAAAACAAAAACAAAAATAATGATGAACCTGGCTTCGCCGGAACGGGCCTTTGAGCAAAGTTTCCTGTTAAATGACGGCGTAGGACTTGCCCGTGAAGAGTTCATTATCAATTCCTATATAAAAATCCATCCCCTTGCCCTGCTGAATTATGAACATCTAAAAGATAAAAAAACAAAGGATGAAATCAGAAATCTGACAAAGGGATATGCAAACAAGGCAGACTATTTTATTGACAGGCTCGCCCAGGGCATTGCAATGATTGCAGCAGCCTTCTATCCCAAGGATGTTATTGTGCGGTTGTCTGATTTCAAATCAAATGAATATGCAAATCTGATCGGCGGTAACGAATTTGAGCCGGAAGAAGCCAACCCCATGATCGGGTGGAGGGGAGCAAGCCGGTATTATGATGAAAAGTACAAAGATGCATTTGCCCTGGAATGCCGGGCGCTAAAACGGGCACGGGATGACATGGGACTCAATAATATCAAGGTGATGATTCCTTTCTGCCGTACAGTGGACGAGGGCAGAAAAGTTTTAATGGAAATGACAAACAACGGGTTGAAACAGGGCGTTAATAACTTAGAGGTTTATGTGATGTGTGAAATCCCGTCCAATGTGATTTTAGCGGATGAATTCTGTAAAATTTTTGATGGCTTTTCAATTGGAAGCAACGATTTAACCCAGCTGATCCTTGGCGTTGACCGTGATTCAGAGCTTGTCAGTCACATTTATGATGAAAGAAATGACGCTGTAAAAACAATGATTCGAAGTGTAATCAAAACAGCCAAAAAGAATAGATGTAAAATTGGTATTTGCGGTCAGGGACCGAGTGATTTCCCCGATTTTGCAGAATTTTTGGTAGAAGAAGGAATTGACAGCCTTTCTTTAAACCCGGACTCTATTATCAAAACAACATTGGCTATTGGAAAACTTGAAGAAAAAATGGAAAAAGAACTCAGCAAACTTTCCCTTAAGGGTTGGGACAGGATCTGATCAGTAAAATTGGAATATCGGCGGCTTGCAACACCCCTGCGGCCACGCTGCCATAAGACACCCTTGCCAGACCGCTGAAACCGTGGGTGGCGATAGCAATCAAGTCAGCGTCTATCTCATTGGCCACATTTAATATGGCTTTAACAACCGGACCGTGCGCTATCCGTGTGACGGCAGCAATTCCTTTATCCTGAAACCTGGCTTTTAGGGTGTTCAGATAGAAGTTCGAACGCTCAATTCGAGCCTCAAAATCCTTCTGATATTTCTCAAAATCAATAATCTCGTCACGTTCCAGTAAAACTGCCTCTTCCTCAACTTTGAGTAAAACCGTTTTGGCCTTGTATTCTTTGGCCAGATTTTCCACATGACTCAATATTGCTTCAGCCCGGATCGAGCCGTCCACCGGAACAAGTATTGTATGATACATTCACGGCCTCCCTTCAGAAAAGATTATTGTATCTATCAATCATATTGTGCAATGAATGTGCCAGAATTGTGCAATGAATGTGCCAGAAAAAGAAGAAAACACATATGGGAGAATCCCACCCACTTCCAGGGCCGTCAACCCTATGGGGTATTGAAAAGGTGTATGGTTCGATCCATAGGGATTTTCCCGTCAGGTGACGGAACCCGGATATCTTTCCATCTTATCAGGGCCTCTGGATCGTTCACGGAAACAACCGGGCATTCTGCGCTGTGACTGACCTGTTCCACAACACTGCCGCCATACCATTTTCCGGAACTTAATTTTGTGTGGGAACCGAGCATAATCAGGTCCGCATCAATTTTTTCGGCGCATTTCAGCACTTCCAGGTGGGGCAGGGTTCCTCCCCATAGGTGGTATTCATGGTCTATCCCATCCAGGTAGAGGTCACAAAAGTCCTTCAGCTTATGTTGAAATGTATCCATGTCTGACTTGTAATTGGCCCCTGAATATTTGGGATAGGGTGGAACCGGGAGCATGAAAAACGGATATAGGGTGGAACCAAAATTTCGGGACAATTTTGCGCCAAGACACAGGGCACATTCAGATGAAACAGAAAAGTCTATCCCGACAACGATTTTTTTCAACAACAGTTTTTCCCTTTTAACCGGCCGGCTGATGATCATCACCGGACAGGTTTCACGTGCAATAACGTTTTGGACAGTGCTTCCGATCTTTCCAGCCACCCGGATAACACCTCGCTCTTCAGCGTGTCCTGCATGGGGGCCCATTAGGATCAAGTCCGTATTAATTTTCCGGGCCGTGCGTAAAATTTCTTCCCAGGGATAGCCTGTACTGATGCGAATACTCCCTTTTTCAAATTCGGTTAGAATACGGTTGTAGTTTTGTTTGAGTTCTTCACACACGCTTTCCAGATAGTCTGGAGTGATCATTATTTCATGACCGGTCTTAAAATGCACAGTTCGATCCCTATGGTCTGTGGATACAGACTCCAGGACATGAAGGATATGCAGTTCAGCCTGATACTGCCGGGCAAGATCAATGGCAGTTGAGACCGGCGCATCGACACCTGTTACCCTGTCGGTTGCGACCAAAATCGTTTTAAACATTATACTCTCCTTTCCAGCTTGTTTTCACCAGTATCGGTCATTACATCCGAATCGATCCGGAACGCACGAATCATTATCCGACGGATCAATGGGTCAAGGGAAACATCCGTATCCACAGACATATGCAGGTAATCCCGGGATTCTATAAACGGTTCATACCC